>NZ_CP015363.1:0-304490 GCF_002078355.1 Ferroplasma acidiphilum
TTTATTACCGGAATGGGACTTCATATAAAATGATAGTCGCAAATCCAGCACCGCTTGACACTTCTTATGTTCCGGAAAAATTATTTTTTAGAGATGATAAGATAGCAGCTATCAGATCTGCAGTCCTGGCGCCAGCAGGAAATGGCATATCAAATAATATAATAATTCACGGGGACTCAGGCACAGGCAAAACTTCAACAGTAAAATTCCTTATGAGGGAGAATAAATCTATAATTTATGAAAATGCATTATCATTCAGGAATGTAAAAAATCTGCTTGAACATGTTATTTCGAGGCTTGGAAAGCCAGT
Organism: Ferroplasma acidiphilum; assembly: GCF_002078355.1. Taxonomy (NCBI): domain Archaea; kingdom Methanobacteriati; phylum Thermoplasmatota; class Thermoplasmata; order Thermoplasmatales; family Ferroplasmaceae; genus Ferroplasma; species Ferroplasma acidiphilum. The sequence continues at coordinate 311 of NZ_CP015363.1, forward strand.
CTCCTATCACGGTCTTTCATATTCTGAAATCTTTTCTATGCTCAATTCTATAATATCATTCCGTGGCGACATAGTTCTTGTAATAGATGAAGCTACCGGCTTTTTAAAGGGCGATACCGCAGGATTGTACAATCTGTTCAGGGCATCTGAAATCTACGGGGCCGGATTAAGTACTATACTTATTTCCATAGAAAGCCCATTCATGTATATGGAAAGAAAATACGGGACAATTGTGGAACTCAAATTCAATAAATATAGCAGCGATGAGATCCAACGGATTATAACAGATCGGGCATCTATGGCACTGGAGCCCGGAACATGCACAGATTCTATACTTGGATACATATCAGAAATTTCAGGGAAGTTCGGGAGTGCACGGTTTGCCATAGAACTCCTGCAAAAAGCTGCATATATGGCAGAATACCGCCTTTCAAAAACAATTGAGAACGATGATGTCCGGTCAGCTGTTTCACTCATAAATCCATATATAACGGAAAGCAAACTTTCACTGCTAGATAGAAGGGAACTTGTAATACTCCTTGCAATATGCATTCTGCTTCCCGATACACTTTATGTGGACGTACCATCAATAGAAAAAGAGGTTCAATTGCAGGGAGAAGAATATGGCATTCAATACAAAAAAACCGAAATATACCGGGTAATACGCAAACTTGAAAGCCTTGACATTATTTCATCATCCCTGAAGAGCAGCGGAAACCGGTCAAGTGTATCAAAGCTGGTATCTATAAACGATGTACCTGTTTCTATACTTTCAATAAAGATCAGGGATCTTATTAGCAGACTCTGAAATAATAAAATCAAATGGCTTAAACGATCTCTTCAAAAGATTTTCATAATATTTCCTGTCGAAAAATTCGGAGTGGCTTTTTATAATGTTATGTTTTTTATCAACTACGATTCCGGAAATAACCATACCAGGATATATCATTTTTTCCCTGCCAAGGCTTTTCATCAGATAATACGTACTATTTCTGGTTTTATAATCATCAATGTGCCTGTTTATACCGAATTCTATCCTGAAATCTTCAATAGGGAAGTTTTCAAGTTTCATATACCTGTTTTTCAGGTCATCCAGCTTTTCTTTTTTTAATGGTAATTCATCAAAACTGCAGTTTAACGCATCAAGTGCCTGCTCCTGGAACTTCCTGACCAGTGGTGGTGAATCCCTTCTCCTGAGTTCTATGCCTCTTACCTTAAACGTTCCATCTTTCCTTAATCCTATATATCTGTTTGCGGAACCTATGCCATTGGCCTGGGGCATAAAAGCAATCCATCTATAATTTGAATCCAGAACTATAGGTATGCCTGTTTTATCATATATCTCTTTAAGTGTTTTATCTATATCACCGTTTCCTGATAGCCAGAGTGAATCAACAACACCATGTAAAACGGTGAAACCATTTTCTTCTGAAATTCTCATGGAATCTGCTATTATTTTTCTCCCTATGCCTGTTATTTTTTCATGCACATCTATCCTTCCAAATTTTGCATTTTTATAACCGGTATACCCGAAGGAATTGAGAAGGAGGATTTTCAATGCCTTATTTCTGCTTGCATAGATATCCGACCTGCCGTTGACATATTTATACAGTAGCCTCCTGTCCAGCAATCCTCTGAGGAACTGTGATAAATAGGCAGTATTTCCTCCAGAAATGCTCTCCGGTGATATGCCATATTCAACTATTATTCCAGGATACATGGATGAAAAATCAATTTCATATACATCCGAATAAATTCCCGGCTCCGGATTAAAAACTATTCCACCTGCGTCTGCACTGAATAATTCAGCAGGATTTTTTGCAATCTCATAATCATCTTTTCTAAATGGCACAAGTATTTTTCTTTTTAATGCTTCTTTTTCCTCAATAGAAGAAACAACGGTGCCAGGAGTTATACTGGAAACTATTTCAACAGGAAGGGATGAAACCCTTGATAGCTCAAACAGCCCTGAGATTCCAGATTCCCTGTATACAAAGGAATCATAATCTATGCATATTCTATCCCTTATTTTTACAGCCCCGGGCATATACGAATGCCTGCCATAGGATTCAAAGGTTCTTTCCCTGTAAAATCTGGCATTAATATAATATCCATGTTTTTTCATCTGGTCAAGCAAAATGCTGAATTCATTTTGATAGTTTCTATATATTATAATGATGTTTTCCTCTATAGCCCTTTTTGTTTCTTCATAGATATTGCTGGAATATATATTGCCATTTATGGCAACATATTTTATCCTGCCACGTGTGGATACAGGTTCTATTACTGCTGCAGGCAAACTTATATCCTCCTCATATGGGTTTTCCAGGCTATAGAATTCCATTCCCCTGCTTACCATAAACCGTAAAATATTATTTATGTCAGCATTATAAATTTTCAACCGGGAACCAAATGATTCCTCTATCCTGGATCCCATATCACTTGATTTAGATGGGCTAAGATATATCTGTATTCCATTTTGCAATCCATAAATATCGTTCATTGTAGTATAACGGTAGATATAATTTGTCGCGTCCAGGCTCTTCTCAAGCATGGTTAAATAGTATGGTTCGCCTGAAACAAATATCCATGTCCTGTTATTGAAGTATTTTTTAATGATCTTTCCGTTCCGGTATATCCACAGTTCTATTACATCAGAACCAGTGGCGTTTATTATCTTCTCCATATCCATCCAGCTTTTTATATAATTCCAGAATAATAGCAGCAAAAAACTGGTTAAAATTTGAAATCTCATTTGAATGTTTCTCTGCCATGGATATAATAACTTTCAGAATTTCAATATCTTCTTTTTTCATATATGTGCGCATGGATAAAATTTCTTCTTCCATAGATTTCACATATTCCCTTGACGACTGTGTGTTCCTTCCCATTTTACCATCCCATAAATTCTTCATTCACTGTTTTTGAACCCACAATATCAAATATTACCGCACTGCCATTATATACTGATTGTTCCATCACATAATTTATCTCACCAATAACAGAAAGGCCCCATGAATCAAGCACAAACGATGAGATCAATATAAGGTATTTTTCAATGCCGCTCTCTATAACTATTCTATTCAGCTGATATGGAGTCATAATTCTCTGGATTTTTACATTAAAATTTAAAATATTCTTTTCAAGCATAATTCCATCAGATATCAATAGTTTTGTGGGCATGTAATGTGTTATTTCCCGTAAAATATCAAAACTTCCGCTTCTAATGCTGAACTCTCCCATAAAAATTAAAATAGCAATTTTAAGAAATAGTTTCTGCAATGGTTAAAAAAATGAGAAAATGAGATGTATAATTTTATTTTATAAATGCTTTTTTTATTACAATTTTTTCAAGGGGCTTATCGTTCCTGTCTCTCTTTGCCTTGCTTATTTTATCTGCAACATCGAGACCCTTTACAACTTTGCCGAATACGGGGTGCATTTTATCAAGATAGTTGTTATTCACCACATTTATAAAGAACTGGGATCCGCCAGTATTAGGCCCGGCATTTGCCATTGCTATGGTTCCCCTATCATTTCTATTGTTTTTTGTAAATTCATCTTTTATTTTGTATCCAGGGCCACCCATTCCTGTTCCTGTCGGGTCTCCACCCTGTATCATGAAATCGGGTATAACCCTGTGAAATATTGTGTTATTGTAGAATCCCTGCTCAACAAGCTTTCTGAAATTGCCCGCTGTAACAGGCATATCTTTCTCAAACAATTCTATTTCTATATCTCCCATGCTGGTTTCAAGTACTGCTGTTGCCATATCATCGGATAATATCTACAATTATATACTTTTCCAGATAACACAGTCTGTAAATATTAATTTCCAATAGCTAAATATTATAATAGATTAAATATAACACAGAGAAAAAATTAAAAAATTACCATACTTATTATTATATTACAGAATTATTTTTTAATAATATGCTTAATTATTCTTCATTATATTAAAGAATATGTAAAAAAATAAGTTATCTTTAAATATAATGACGTAATATAATTTTATGGTCGAAAATGATGCTTATTCTGTACTTGATAATGCAAAAGTAGGAAAGTTCCAGAGAAGGCTGGCTGTAACGGCCGCACTTGGCCCATTTACAGACGCTTTCAATGAATTTGGTGCATCAATATCGCTTATAGCTGTTGGGATACTTTTCCACCTGCCTCCAGTACTGGTTGCAGCAGCAACAGCAGCTTACTGGGTAGGTGTGGCGGCGGGTGCAATATTAGGCGGTATAGCATCAGATGCAATAGGAAGAAAGCAGATATTTTTATACGATACAATAGGCATGGCTGTGTTTGCAGTTATCAGTGCCATCGCCACTGGATATATCTCATATTTCCTGGCACGGCTTGCACTGGGTATATTCATAGGGATGGATTATGCAGCCGCAGTCCCACTGCTTTCAGAATATTCTCCATCAAAGAAAAGAGGCGGGCTCCTTTCCACTGAAAAACTGTTTTTTATGTTCGGCACAATTGCCACAGTTGTCATAGGCATGGCTTTCACATATTATGTGGGCGTGCTTCTGGCATGGAGATATGATTTCCTGATAGCAGCAATACCGGCAATAATACTATTCGGATTAAGGTTTGATATGCCCGCATCGCTCAGATGGGCAAAAGCTTCCGGAAGAAAAGATCTGATACCAAAAATATTAAAGAAACTCCACAAGGAAGGGATAGATATAGATCCTGAAACAGTAAAAGTGGATAAACCCCAGTCTATAAAGGAAAACATACACGAATTCTTTAACTCAAAGAATAAAAAAACAGTTGCATACATATTCTGGATTGGCGCAGCATATGCATTGACAGTAAACCTTGTAAGTGTGTATGCCAGCACTGTTCTGGAAAACCTTGGAGCAACATCATTTTTTGCAGAGGAAGGAACATTGATAATTGATATAGTGGGGACATTTGGCGTTATACTGACACTGATTGTTGTTGACAGGATAGGAAGGAGGCTTATGGGGCTCTTCGGCTTTGTCCTTGGTGCCATACCACTTACCGTCCTTATAGTGGCAGATGTATACCACGCAATGACAATACCGCTTGTAATATCCATGTTCGGGCTATTCTTCTTCATAAACGTTGGCCTGGTCGGCACACTTCAATACCTCCCGGCCGCAGAAGTTTCAACTACAAAATCCAGGGGACTTGCTGTAGGTTGGGAGAAACTTTTTGAGTTCGGACTCGCATTACCGGCGCTCACATTGTACGCATATATAGGGCTGTTCTACTCCTTCATATACGATGCTATAATGGTAATAATTGGCGGTATAGTTCTTTATTTCCTGTCATTTGAAACAAAAAACCGGTCTCTGGAGAGAAATGCAATGGAAGCAGAGAAAAAGCATACAAAATCCAGGGAGGGCAAATCAAAGACAGTACAGGAAACAAAACGTATTGATTGAATGGAACATTAACAATTTTTAAATATTTATTTAATATTTTAATTGATGCAAGCTGGATTTCTTAATAAATTAAATTCTGAAATAATTTTAGAAGATTATGAGCCACCGGAACCGAGGGATAATGAGGTAACAATAGAACAGAAATATACCGGGGTATGTTTCAGGGATATACTCACACAGCAGGGATTCTTTCCCAGGGTTTCACTTCCAGTAATACCCGGCCATGAAATAGGGGGCATTATAATAAAAAAAGGCAAAAATATCACAAATTTCAATATAGGAGATAGGGTTTCAAGCCTTATCTACGTGCCATGTGGAAAATGTGAATTCTGTTTATCAGGAAATGAAAATCTATGCCCTAATAAAGTTGCGTATGGCGAGGGAAGAAATGGCGGTTATTCCAGATATGTAAACGCAGATGAGAGGTCTCTGGTTAAAGTTCCCCCTGAAGTTCCGGAGGAAACAGTCCCTATTGCAGCATGTGTCATAGCAATGCTTTATCATGCGATAGGGAGGGTAGGAAAAATAAAAAAGGGTGATTATGTTTTAATCACCGGTGCAGGCGGTGGCGTTGGTGTACATGCAGTGCAGATGGTAAAGGCACTTGGAGGCCATCCCATAGCCGAAACCGGATCTAAATGGAAAGAAGAGGAATTGTATAAACTCGGTGCGGAATATGTTGTATCCCCGGAAAGGGAATATAATAAGGACGTTAAGGAAATTACAGGCCAGGGGGCAGATATTGTACTTGAAGATGTGGGAATTGCAACATTTTCGAAAAGCCTGAGAAGCCTTAAAACAGGGGGCAGGCTGGTAGTTATAGGGAATTTGAAGCCAGAGCCTGTTGAACTACCTCTCGGGCTTATTATCCTCAAGGGCAATAGCATAAAAGGGAGCATAAGTTCCACAAGAGAGGATTTGAAAAAAGCCCTGGAACTGTCAAAATCGCAGATATCTCCTGTAATAGGCAATAAAATAGAACTTCAGGATATAAATAATGGTTATGCAAACATGCTTGATAGGAAAGTACTGGGCAGGCTGCTGATAAAATTTTAGCATCATTTGTTCCATGTTAAAATTTAATTTAACAAAAACCTTTTTTAAAAGTTAATAATGGAGTATAGATAATAAAATGTATATTGTGCCCTCATCTACCGCTTATAATGTATCCAGGAAACTGGCAAGTATTTTTTCATGCAACGTTTCCGGGGTTGTCAGGAAAAGATTTCCGGACAATGAAATGTATTTGAAGATTATTGACGATGTTAAAGGAGAGGATGTACTTCTTGTGGGAAACACAAGGAGTGATCAGGATATAATTGAATACCTCCTGCTTCTGGATGCTATAAAGGAGGAAGAGCCGAAAAGTATAACTGCAGTGGTGCCGTTTTTCGGGTATGCAAGGCAGCATATGAGATATAATAACGGTGAACCGGTGTCTTCAAAGGTTTTTACACAGGCAATAAATCAGTATGCTGACAGGATTATAACTGTTGAACTTCACGATGAGCAGACACTGAATTATTCTAAAGTTCCATTTACCGATATTAAAATTATAAATCCAATATATAAATATTTTATGGATAAAAACATAGATTTTGTTATATCCCCTGACGATGGCGGATATGAACGCGTTAAACTGATGGGTTCAAAACTGGGCATTCCTGCATATTATATTGATAAAAAAAGGATTGATTCAACCACGGTAAAAATGACCCTTCCGGAAGAAGACTATAAAGATAAGAACATTCTTATTCTGGATGATATAATTTCAACAGGGGGCACAATAATCAAAGCCTCCAGGATGTTAAAGGACAAAGGTGTCAGAAACATATACGCCTGCGCAATACATGGTGTATTTGCAAATAACAGCAATGAGAAAATAGAGAGATATGTAAATGAACTCACTGTAACAGATACCATAGAAACAAAATATAGCAATATAACAATTTCAGGGGAAATCGCAGAATCCCTGAAAGACAAGATAAGCATATGAAAAGTGGTCTCAGGGTTCTCGGGCTAGATGATGGCCCGTTTAACCGGAATTCCGATACAAAAACTGTTATGGTAGGAGTTTTAATGAGGTTAAACTCCTATGTTGAGGGAATCTCAACAGGAACTATAAAGGTTGATGGCATGGATTCCACGGAAACTATAATGTCTATGCTAAATGGGAGATTCAGCAAAGATATAGATTTTATAATGTCAAATGGGATAACATTTGGCGGTTTCAATATTATGGATATCAGGATGATAAACCGGTTAACAGGAATCCCCATAATCTCAATAACAAGAAAAAAACCGGATATGGATTCTATGTTTTCCGCACTTAAATTGCATTTTTCAGATTATATGCAAAGAATAGAACTTTTAAAAAACAGTTCAATAAATAAAATTGAGTACTCTGGAAAGGCACTGTATGTAAACTGTTGCGGGATATCTGTGAATGATGCCCTTTATCTTATAAAGAAAACCACTATAATGGGTAATATACCTGAACCTGTGAGAATGGCGCATCTCATAGCAACAGCTATTGTAAGTGGAGAAAGCTATGGAAAAACATAAAACATCTGAAAAATAAAAAATTTAATTTATTTGCTGCTAGAAATACAACCAGTATGCACTTTACGTTATCCACAGTTTCCCACATTAATCATTAATATCCTAATTCATAGCATAACATTTAAGATCAAAATAAATGGCAATATGAATCAGGTGAATTTATATTTCTCTGACGGAATCCCGGAAATTTCATTTTTAATTTTATAAAGATTTCCACCATCTCCATTTTCATCTATAGCTGTTGTAATATAGAGCGTTTTTAAATCATCCCCTCCAAACACGCAGGAATCAACATTTTTTGCACTCACATAAATTTTTTTTATAACCTTTCCATTGCTGTCAAAAGCTATTACGGACGAACCACCATGGAAGGCTACGTATAAATTGCCCATTGAATCTATTGTCATTCCATCCGGTACACCAGGAAATACTGAAACATCTATACTTTCCATTTCATCAAGAATAGCCGAATTTCTATTATCATAATTGAAAACTCTTATTTTTCTTGTTGGGGAGTCTATATAATACATAATTTTTTTATCGTAATTCCATATTGTTCCATTTGATATGGTGATCCTGTCAAGTACTTTACTCTCTTTACTGTCAAATCTATATAGTGCACCAAGTGGGTCTTTTTCATTCATATCCATAGTCCCGGCGAAAAGAACTCCATTCATATCGCATTTGCCATCATTTAATCTAATATTCTCATCTAATTTCATCTTGAAAATAGTTTCAACTTTTCCACTCTTTAAAATTAAATGTTTTATAGATTCCTTTGTGGCAAAAATCAGCCCATCATCGCATGGGACTATGAAAGGTATAATACTGTCAGTATGCAGCTGAGTTATATTCTCACCGTAAGAGTATATTTTTCCGTTTAATATATCAACATAATATAGCAACCCATCTCTCCATATTGGGGATTCCCCCAGTTTTAACTGTGGCGACTCATGTATTAATTTAGCTTTTAACATGTAAACATTATTACATTAATGCTATATATTCTTAGCAGATAATTTTTATCCCGGTAATTATTATTCACGATCAGGTGGCAAGGAAGCCCACGTGCTCTAGCCACGGGTAGTTGACCTGCAATATCCCAGAAAAGTTATAATACCTATAATCATTCATAAATATTATGTGGGAAACTCTGTTTAAAATGGATAAAATTGAGGACAATGCCTTGAAGGATATTACAGTAAAAGGGGTTCCTTTGCTTGTATCAAGGATAGATGGGAAAATATATGTCACAGATCTGTACTGCACACACGAGCAAACCTCCCTTTCTGAAGGATTCATAGAAGGTTGCAGTGTTGTATGTTCCGCCCATTTTGCTTCGTTTAACCTGAAAGATGGGAAGGTTATTTCAGGGCCTGAAGGTGAGACCGGAACAATTAAAGATTTGAAGTCATACAATACAAAGATAGAGAATGGGATGATAATGGCGGATATATAATGAAAATCATAGTTCTGGTTAAACAGGTACCTGATGTCAATGCAATACGATTTGACGAAAAGACTAAAAGGATAATAAGGGCAGGGGTAAAATTATCATTTAACTCCTATGATAAAAAGGCAGTTGAAGCAGCAGTAAGGCTGTCAGAAAAATATAAATGTGAAACATACGTTGTTTCTATGGGCCCCGGGGATGCCAGAGATGTACTGAACGATTCAATGAAAATGGGAATTAACCATGCTATACTGTTAAACGATCCAAATTTTGCAGGTTCAGATACCTATGTAACATCCAGGATTCTATCCTCATTAATAATGCACATTAGCCCGGACATAGTTTTATCCGGCAAATCTTCACTGGATGGCGAAACATCCCAGGTTCCTCCGGAAACAGCAGAGATGGCAGGATACAACTTTGTTTCAAACGTATCATCAATAGAAATAGCCGAAAATAGGGTAATAGTGGCCAGGGATGAAGATAATGGCATAAGGAAACTGGAAGTTTCATTTCCGGTATTCCTCTCAGTCAGCGAGAAAATTAACAGGGCAAGGCAAATAGACCCATCTGCAAAGGTTGAAAATATTGATATATATGACTCCAGATTTACCGCATGGAAGGGAAGTGATTCGCCCACAAGTGTGGTTGATACATTTTCAATGGCCAATACAAGGAATAATAAATTTATTACTTTTCAGGAATTTCTGGGAATACTTAACTCCTCGGGAGAAGTAAAACAGGATCCAGACTATAAGATTCTGGATGACCCGGCAACAGAGGAAATTTTTCTGGGGTTAGCAGTGGACGATCCAGGGACATCCCTTGAAATTTCTTCTAAAATAGCAGAGATTGGAGGCCATAGAATAGTTGTAATAGGGAATATAAACCCATCCAGGCTGAATGGCATGGCATGCCACAAATACATATATCTTGATAACTCAGACTATGTTTCATTTTCTGAATATGTTGCGGAATTTATAAGGAAAAATAAAGTGCGCCACGTTCTCGCACCCTCAAATCTTAACGGAAGGGACATATCATCACACATAGCTGCATCTATTGGCCTTGGCCTCACTGCAGATTGTGTGGATATAAAATTTGAATCAGGAAAAATGGTCCAGTATAAACCCTCTTTTGGAGGTGGCATAATAGCAGTCATTAAATCAAAAACTGAACCTGATATGGCAACTGTGAGAAAAGGCATGTTTCCTATTAAATTCAGGAGCAAATCATATGATGTGCAGACCGTAAATCTGGAAAAAAATGAAAATTTCCACGAAATTGATAACACACCCATTGACAGCAATCTACATCCCCTTGATACCCCTGTGATATTTGGAATCGGCACAGGCGTGCATGCTGAAGATATCCCGCACATTCTGGAAATAGCGGAAAAAATAAACGCTTCTGTTGGTGCAACAAGAAGGGTGGTAGATATGGGAAGAATTCCCAGGCAATTCCAGATTGGCCTTACCGGAATGTCAATATCACCTTCCTTATATGTTGCTCTGGGCATATCGGGATCTGATAACCATATAGTTGGCATCCGATACGCAGGCAAGGTAATGGCTGTTAACAACAATCCTGATGCAGATATATTTAAACATTCAGATTTTGGCATGATTATGGATACGCATGAATTTATTGAAAACCTCTATACGTTTGTTAATAAATAATAGGGGAACTTTTAGATTCTTACAGATAATTTATTTTTCAATACGTCTGTCATTTTGATCAGAAATACTTACCGATGATATAACGGTAAAGAAGCAATAAAAAACTCTTATGTAATCATCATTTCGCAAATTTGTCCGGTTGTTTTCGAGCTCGGTCCTCATATAATCAAATGGCTATGCACCTTTCTGATTGTACATTAAATAAATATTTTCTGGATTGCCAGCAATATTTAGCATCATTGTAACTATGGAAACATGGGAATAATAAAGAGTAGAATGTATGTTCCCTGTAAATTTGTGGAGTTGAGGTTTAGAAATAATAATTTACTACCCCGGTATTAACTATAATGGATATGCATAATGTCACCATAAATTTTCCAAAAAATATAGTTCTTGAAAATGGGGAAAGTATACATATTGAAAGGGATAAAATTACTGACGAGTCATTGTTTTCAATGCTATTTCCGGAGAAATCTACCGATCGTATTGCAATAAATCTCATAAAAAATGGATTCCACGACGCAACTCCGAGTTTTTTCAAAGGCGAGAAATACAGTATGGCTAAAGAAATAGCGTTTCCATGGGAACTGCACATCAGGCTCTTTAATTATGGTAAGCAATATGGAAAAATGTTTGCGCACGTTGAAATATCAAGAAAATACTTTGAACATCTTTTTATAATACAACCCTCCGTGTTTGAGCCCTTTGAATTTTATAAGAGTATATACCGTGAATTCAACGTTATGTATGAACCATCCGGAAAAAAAGTTAAAGAATTCAAGAATTATTATAAAGTTAAGCTCATACCACCGGAAAATCTTATAGAGTGGATGCCACTTGTTTTAAATTTATATAGCAATTTCTCCCAGTACAAGGAAAAAATCAGGGAAATTATTGATGTAATAGATTTTGAATTGCACCGTAAATAAATCTATTTTTTTGAATAGCGCTTCACATCATGCCCGCATATGGGGCATGTTTTAATATATTCATCATATATTTTATGGCAGCCGGTACACCTGTATTTCCATATTATGCCCTTTTTTATGCCAGATATCCCGCCTCCTGAATAGGCAATCCCACAATATTTTGCAACATTCTGTATGGCATAATCGTCTGTGATTATTATCCCATTTAATTCAATTGCAAGTGCGAGCACATCAATATCAGTGGCACTTAGCGCATTGTAATCCCCGGTACTTAAAGCTGCTTCACGGGCTTTTGCAATATACTCCTTTCCAGGGCTGCGTGTCGTTATATTCGCTACTTCAAGGATCTTTTCAAGTGACCCTTTTTTTATTTCATTGATAACAGACTCAGGGTAAACATAACCATCCTCTGAAATATTGAGATTCCCAGATAACATTGCTGAGGTATCTATAATATATTTTTTCTTCCCTTCCACATGGCAAAATATTATTATTAGTAATAAATCTACCTTAAACAATACATAAATGATTTTCCATTTTTAATAGCATATTTTAACTTCTGTGTAATTTCGATCCCATGTTACTGGTATACATTATTATGCTCATTATAGGAATAGCCGTTGGCGCCCTGACAGGAATTACCGGTAGCAGTGGCGTGCTTGTTGTTGTTCCTGTCCTTTCATATATGGGAATCAATTTTAAAACATCTGTAGGTACAAGCCTGCTGGTAGACGTGGTAACTACAACAATTGTGATATATGTATATCTCAGGAAAAAAACCCTTAATCCCGGAATAGGTATAGTACTTGGAATCGGTGCAATAATTGGTGCACAGCTTGGCTCCCTTATTGCAGGAATATTGCCTGTGCTTCCACTGGAAATCATTTTTACTGCCATGGCAGCATATATGAGCTATTATGTGATTAAAAAATCGTACAACATCGATAGCCATGGGGTCAGAAAGATGGAATTAAGCCGTAATTTAGCGTTGATAATCGGTTTTGCCCTGAGCATCCCGGTTGGCATTCTCACAGGGGTTATAGGAACCAGTGGTGGAATTATGTTTGTTTTAATTATCATGGTATTTTTCTCAATGAAGGCACAGAATATGGTAGGTACCGCAACACTTGCAATGTTTCTGTCCGCAGCAAGTGGTTCTATAGGTTATTATGACATAGGGCATATTGACTTCCTGGCAGCAATACTTATAGGTGTTGTGGCACTGGTTTCCGGCTATTATTTCTCAATATTTGCACATAAAATTAAGCAGAAATATATATACCGGTTTATAGGCGTTGTCTTCATAATTGTGGTCATAAGTGAAATTGTGAAGATTGTTGTCCTATAGAAGAATTGATTTTCCTATGCCCGAATATTCTTTACCGAGGTACTTATAATCCTTATCATGGCAACACCTGCATTTACTGTTTCTCTCAACATTTATTTTATTAATTTCAAAATTGAAGGCATCTATAAAATAAATGCTGCCATCTATTCCATAATCCAGTAAAATTTTCACGGCAAGGTTGACACCATATGATGCGATTAGGGCCGGCACAGTATTCAATACACCGGTTACTTCACATGATGGCAATTCAGCAGGTTCACTGTTAAAGCAGGCATAGCATGACGTTTTTCCCGGTATTATAGCTTTAAATTCACCATACATTTCTATAGCGGATGTAAACACCCATGGTATTCCGTATTTGTCACAGGCATCATTTATTATAAATCTGGTGGTCATATTGTCTGTTCCATCAAAAACCAGGTCTGCTGAATTTACCATATAAGCCAGAGAGGAATCAAAAGCACTATTATGGAACTCAACCTCCACATCAGGATTAATTTTCTGCAATTTTTTTGCTGCTGTTTCCGCTTTGTACTCTTTCAAATCATCCATATCATAAAGTATCTGCCTGTGAAGGTTTGTAATCTCTATCCTGTCCCTGTCCACAAGTATTAACTTCTTAACTCCTAATCGTGAAAACATCTCTGCCGCAGCACTCCCGGTGCCACCAAGGCCAATTATGAGAATAGTTTTTTCGAGAAGCTTTTTCTGGTTAGCTTCTCCAATTTGCTTTAAAACAATTTGCCGCGAATACCTTTTCATGTCCATTGGTACTTATTATAACAATAACTTAAATATTTTCAGGTTCAATAAATCGATGCCACTCATAGTTTATAATATTAATCTATAATTAATATATGTGTTCTATAATATATAGAGCAAAATTTAAATATGTAACTATTATAGTCTAATATGGGAAAGGCAGGTTTGGGGGCAAAGGCCGGCGTTGTTGCAGGCCTTGTATATGGTATTTTAGATGGCATATTTGCATATGTAGTGCTGGTAATATTTAAAACGGACGTAATGAAAGTTATGTCTACCTTAGCAGCAAAGGAAACTTCACTGGGCATAAAAGTCACAGGTGCACAACTATATTCTACAGACCTTACACTTGCACCTGTAGAGGGTATAGTAGGAGGCCTTATTATCGGTATCATCCTTGGCATAATATTTGCTTATACACATAATAAAATACCGGGCAAGAATATGATTATAAAAGGTGAGATTTTTGGTCTTATTTTATGGATTATATTTGATGTGCTTATCGGCGCAGTAGATATCAGTACATACGGACTTACATATTATATTGCATCCATTGCATTTGATATTATTCCTCTGGTGGTATTTGGATTTATCCTGGGCACACTATATAATAAATGGGAAGTTAAAGATACACCGGTGACAGATGAGGAATTTAATAAAATGAATTCAGGAAATCTTTAATATTTTCCTAAGATAACTTAATGCCGGATAAAGAAATAAATGTAAGATATTTATGGATGCCGATGTAAAAAATAAATATATTCTCGCCGGCAAAATAGGCAGAGATGCACTGGAATACGCTCAAACACTCATAGAGCCAGGCGCATTATTCTATGATGTTGCAGAAAAAGCAGAGCAATTTATCCGGGATAAGGGTGCTGTACCATCATTTCCGGTCAATTTATCCATTAACAATGAAGCCGCACATTATACACCATATGAGGGGGACAAAAAGAAATTCAAGACCGGTGACCTTGTTAAAGTCGACCTCGGAGCTATGGTAGATGGCTATATGTCGGATAACGCCGCTACTATTGAAGTTGGAAACACCGGGAATTACAGCGATCTGATAGATGCAACAAGGGATGCCTTAAACTCCGCCATAAAAATACTGCGCCCACTTATTAATATATATAGAATCGGAGAAGAAATAGGGAATGTCATAACATCCCGTGGATTCAACCCCATAAAAAACCTCGGTGGACATGGAATTAACCGCTATGATCTGCACTCTGAAATTTTTATACCAAATTATGATGATGGGAACGATGAAACAATAAAAACGGACAAGGTTATTGCAATTGAACCATTTGCCAGCACAGGCATAGGAATGATACATAGCGGGCAGATGGGGAATATTTACATTATTGACAAGCCGGGAGTAAGGGACAGGGATGAGATTTTATATAAAAATTTCAATACGGCTCCATTCGCCGAAAGATGGGTTTCCAGGCTGATGAAAAATGATCAGGAGTACATAAGGAAGAAAATGTCAACAAAATATGTTTCAGGATTCCCTGTATTGAAAGAACACAGCAAGTCGATGATAGCCCAGTCAGAACATACTATAATGGTACTGGGAGACGAAATAATTGTTACAACAAAATAATTATTTTTCAATAGTTTTATTTATTATATTTTCGGCCTTATAAAGGACATCTTCCATTGAACTGTTTGCATCTATTTTTTCAATTTTTATCTGTTTTTGAGTAAACATTTTCATGTTACCCAGGAAGTATTCATAGTAATCCTGTATCGCTTTCAACCCTTCCCTCTCCTCCAGAATTGATAATTGCTTTCCCCTGAAATTCAAATTTTTCCTGCTATTCCTTATTCTTTCCAGGGCAACATCCAGATTGGCATCAAGATAAATTATCATATCTGGCAATTTTAGCATTTTTGATACTTCCATCATCCAGAGTACCGTTTCCTTCCTATCCCCAAAAAGTCCCTCAATCATGGGCCCTTCATAGGCAATGGACGATGCAAGATACCTGTCGCATATAACATTTTTATATCCATTTATTTCTTCCTGGTGCTCCAGCCTGTCATATGTGAACAGGAAAAAATTATAAAATGAATTGGAAGGGGTACTGAGGGTTTTCAGGTTTGCCAGCTGGAATTTATCAGTCGGCTCCCTGGTGAAGTGAATGTTATTAAATATTTTCCTGAGTGAATTTACAAGTGTTGTTTTTCCTGACCCGTCAATGCCTTCTATAGTGATAAACATTAAATGGTTATAATTAACGGTTATAAATTATTATTTATGTACCATGTCCATGGAAATTTAAAATAATTATTAATAGTAATTAATTATAACATATAAATGCTTCCTAGTATTGAAGAATTAAGAAAAATGCGAAAATCACTGGGTATAAGCCAGAAAGAACTGGCCCGTATCAGTGGGGTCAGCCAATCTTATATCGCAAGGCTGGAGAAGGGTGAAATCAATCCTGCATACGATAAGGTAAGAAAAATTTTTGAGTATCTCAACAATTCTGGAAACCGTGCCAAGGATATAGACATAAAGGCTGAACTTATAATGACAAAAGACGTTGACACATGCGAGATGAACGATTCCATAATATCAGCACTTAACAGGATGAGAGAAAAAGGATATTCACAGCTTCCTGTCGTAACATCGGATAAGAGGATTATAGGAACTATTACAGAATCCAATATTAATGACATGTTAATAAAAGGGACAAGCATAGAATCGCTGAAACATCTCATAATAAAGAAAGTTATGGGCAGTGTTCTACCGCAACTTGACAAGAATAGCCCTATATCCATGATATACCCCCTTTTAAAATACTCCAATGCAGTTTTAATAGTTGATGGGACAGAACTTAAAGGAATAATAACCAAAGCAGATGTGCTTAAAGCGGTTGAAACATATGGGTAATATAGTACTTTTTACATTATATGCAATAATTCTATTTGCTCCTGCGTTCATAGCCAATCCCGGTGCTGTAATAACCGGCGGGCACTGGGTAATAGACCGGGGAAAAACATACAAAGGCAAACGTATACTCGGAGATGGGAAATCATGGTCCGGATTTATAGGAGGATCTCTTATAGGAATATTATCAGGAATAATAATTTACTATATTGTTATAGTGCTGAGAATTCCATATCCTGATTACGGAAAAAACATTATAGACGCTATACTTGTCCTCATACCAATGAGTTTTGGCTCACTTCTGGGGGATATGTCCGGGTCCTTCATAAAGAGAAGAATAGGGATGAAGCGTGGAGCCCGCGGCTCAATACTGGACCAGTGGCCATTTGTTATAGTATCTTTCCTGCTGGTATTCATATTTGCAAGGGGATTCTTTATGCAGCTCTATGGAGACCTTATACCTGTTGCTGTAATATTGATTATAACGCCGCCAATACACAGGGGCGTAAATATACTGGCATACAAATTTAAAATGAAGGATGTTCCATGGTAAAAATGGTGATTGCTGTAAGAAAAGACCTCGCAATGGGGAAAGGGAAGATAGCTGCCCAGGTGGCACACGCAGCGGTAGCATGCACACTTATATCTATGAAAAAGAATAAAAAAACTTTTAATGAGTGGTATGAAACCGGACAGAAGAAAGTAGTTGTAAAGGTAGATAACCTGCAGGAAATTTATAAAATCAAGGAAGAGTGCAAAATTCTTGGAGTTATAAGTGAAACAATAACCGATGCAGGATTTACGCAGATTATCCCCGGCACAGTAACATGCATAGGCTTAGGCCCTGATGAAGACGACCTTCTCGATCAGATTACAGGGAGTTATGGATTGCTTTAGCCATGCATTCTGTTCATGCAATTTCAAATACCATGCTAAATTTCTCAGTTATATAAAATAATCTCAGGAAATAAAAAACTAAATACATTTTATGCTTGATGCTATATTATGCAAAATCATGGTTCTTCAATAATGCCATTGCATTACGGGCATCCCCCGGAATACCTCTATAAAAGAATGGTAAAACTTGGTGGGATTATTTCAGATCTTATGATTCAGAATTACAGTGAAAACTTCTTCCTGGAAAAAATTGCAGATCCGTTCTGGTTCCATTCATTATCATTAGCTATTGGATTTGACTGGAATTCCAGCGGAACAACAACTGCCACACTGAGTGCATTAAAAGACCATATCAATAGGGGTGACAGCTTAAGAATTATCGGAGGAAAAGGGAAGCACATGGGAAATATAGGGCAGGAGATCGCCATGATAGAATCTGAAGGAAATATTGAGGATAAATATCTCTACCGGATAAAGAAGGATGCGAAATCAATAGCAAAGGTGGATGAAAAGCTGCTCCAGGACGGATTTAACCTTTATATGCAATTTATTCTGATGGATTATAAAGGAAATTATACAATAGTCAACCAGGGCATGAATACTGTTTCAAGCCTTGCCAGGCGGTACCACTGGAAAAATAATGATATTTCTTTATATGATGATAAAAGGAATGGCATTTCCGGCTACGAAGAAAATATTGCACTTGACCTTTCAACCAGAAAAAGTGAAAAAAATAGGGAAGGAATAATAAATATAATACAGGACAACCCTATAAAATACAGCAAACAACGTTCACTGGACAATTTTATGGAATCGGCCCCTGTTCTTGACCTGAATTATAAGATCAACTGGCAGAAAATGAAAGAACTTTATGAGTATAATCCCGGCAAGTTCGATGAATTGATGGACATGCCTGGAATTTCAAAATCAACAATAAGGGCACTTTCATATCTTGCTGAAATTGTTTATGGGGATAAGCCATCATTTGCAGACCCGGTTAAATATTCTTTTTGCCTTGGTGGGAAGGACGGCGTTCCAAAGCCGGTAAATGTAAACGATTATGATGAAGCTATAAAATTTTATAAGGAAATACTGAATGGAAACAGCAACTATGCAGAAATATCAAAACGCCTGGCCAGAATGAGTTATAGAATTTCCAGCAGATAGAAAATCAATTTTCTTTCTGGGTGTTATTTATATAATATATTATAAATATTATTATAAACATTGTTGAAACTAAATGATCCTGTCCATAATTTGGGGTAAATATAGGCCAACACTCTCAATGAAGTTAATAATTAAATGGAAGGGAATATTTTCCCTTTTGAAATTTATTTAAATAGTAAATAATATATCGCCCCGTAAATATTCCCTATATATACCATCTAAAAATACAATAAAAGAATATAAGCCCAGAATGAAGTTAAATAAGAATAAGTTTATTCACGAATTAATTTCTATATATTACTACTATATAGTATAACGAAGAAAGTAAATTATATAGTAAGGCAATCTTGATGTATGTATTTATAGAAATATTTAAATAAATGTTATGTATCTATATATATTATGTTTGAAATAAACATAGTTGAGAGCAGTGTTCTCTACCGTAAAAGAAAGGGGTTATCTTCGAACATGGCAATTGGCTCCATGCAAAAAGATAACAGGGAGCACTACAAGAGAGTTGCAAAAGCTATTGTGATGGTATCACTCTTCTGTATGATATCGGGAGCAGGATACTTAAGTATTGCAGGAGTTCCTATTATTGAAGACGCAAGTCATATGCTTCCCGGGGCGCTAATTAATACTGGCACATCACATGGAAATTTTCTATACTACTACTTCACACATGGCCATTTCCCGACAGCGTCTACTTGGTTTAATTGGCTAACTGTCACTATGGGACTGGAACCCAGCGTAGCCATTCTTGTCGCTGACGCATTAGGGGCTGCTGGATGGATTACAGAAGCGACCGCAGATGCAATTTTAGCAGCAAGTGGATATGTTGGAGCGGCCATTGGCGCTGCAATAGCTGCATATTGATTCCATAGGTGCGATATGGATAATTTTCAAAAACGCATAATAATCGGTACTTTGTATCCGATATCTATATTTTTATTTATACCTTCAATTATTATTTATCACTTTACACTGTTGATATGGTTAATAACTCTTACGGGTTCAGAATTTGTAGCATTTATTCTTGTTTTTTTAGGATACCTTATTGACAGGAAAGATAAAGGTATAACAGCAACATTTGCTGAATATCTAAAATTCAATAGTTATGGTCCACTAATAGTGCTTATATTATTTTTTATGTTTGTTTCTGGATATTATATTATGACTCACACATATATTGATACTTTAATATACATAAATATAGTATTAATTATATTCATACTCCTGGTTCTATTACAGCCAATCTCTAATATAAAATATAATAGAATTCCATCAATAGAAAACAATGAAGACACAAAAATACAGTCAATACTTAAGGTTTTTCGGGATTATAACATAACACCTCACATAAAAATAATAGATACAAACAGCGTTAAAATAGCTAATGGATACCAATCAGATAAATATTATATTTATATTACAAGCTATCTGCTTTCAAACTTATCAGAGTCAGAATTAGAAGCTGTTGTTGCACACGAAATAGGGCATTTAGTT
Source organism: Ferroplasma acidiphilum (assembly GCF_002078355.1). Lineage (NCBI taxonomy): Archaea > Methanobacteriati > Thermoplasmatota > Thermoplasmata > Thermoplasmatales > Ferroplasmaceae > Ferroplasma > Ferroplasma acidiphilum. The sequence continues at coordinate 20,942 of NZ_CP015363.1, forward strand.
ATGAAACATAATTTAAAACATTTTTTGATTAGCTGGTTGGCACTGGTATTTGGCATTAACGCTTTCCTGCTTTCATTCATTGAAAAAAAATTTTATATACTGATTCCTATAGCAATTATTTTCCTTTATATTTTCGCCACATTAATACTTCCACTACTACAGCGCAGCGATGAGGTAAAAGCCGATCTATTTGCCTGTAAAGCTGTAGGGGCAGATACTGTAAAATCAGCTCTCGTAAGTATAGATAACCTTAATAAAACCCCGTTAAAGTTTAGCCCGAAGTATATGTATACCTTTTCTTTAACTCTCAGTCATCCATCTACCACTGTCAGAATAAAGAAAATTAATGAATGGAGTCAAAAGCATGGCGAAGACAAATTCCCAAGTTGAAGTAGCAACTTTCTACCAAAGGATATTTGCATATCTTATAGATTTAACTCTTTTAATTTGCATAACATCATTTATTCTTTATCCTTTACATAAGCAGTTTGAGCTTTTTGATTTAGTGGAAGTTTATTCCTATGGCACTAAAGGAATTACCACATCATATGCTGATAAATTACTGATTTCATCTATGATATTTGTTATTGTTTCGTTTGTATATTTCTTTTTTGAAATATATGGAAATCTCTCATTGGGGAATAGACTTGTCCATGGCAAAATAGTTTTATTGAAAACGGATAATAGCTATATAAGCAAAACACTAATTAGAACGGCTATCAAAGCGTTTCCTATAACAAATATAGTAGACTCCCTGAGTTTGCTAAGAAAAAGAGAAAGACCACAAAAATTTACTGAACAGGCATTACATATATTTTATATTGATAATGCTAAAAAGAAGCATCTATATGATTATATACTTATATCGGCAATATTGTATTACCTTCCATTATTCACCATATCTATCATAACTTTAATGATTGGTAAAACGTATTTTTCAGGTGGTTCTGGCTCCATAGCACCCTATCACAACCCCACATTTAATCAATTAAATAATATATTAATTGGGAATAACACGTCGTATGATCTCCAATTAGAACTTGGCGGGCTTTTCTTATTAATACCTACGATTTTTGTATTATACACCTCCTCACTACTGGAAGGGTCTGTAATGGGTATGGCACTTCTTGGAAATAAATACACTTTTGTGGATAAAGTTCTTCCACAATTTTTTCCGGAGACCTTTGCATATGTTTTAGGAATAGCATTTGCAATGTGTGTGGTTACAATTGTAACAAGTTTTATAGAGAATTATACCAAAGGAATTAGTTATAAAGAGTTTCAAAATATTTTAAAAGCAGAGACATCAATGTTTGTATTTTACTTTGCCACTTCTATGTTTCTCATATTTATTGCTGCTAATATAGAATCTTACGTGTTAGGTTAACGCAAACGCATTAACTATATTCTCTTCAATGAATCCCATTGTGCATATATATGGTAAATCGGGGTCTTCTAATTTTTAAGTTACTATTGGAGTTATATATTCTCTGTATACTACAATTGTTGTACATAAGAAAATGAGATAAAAATTATGGAATTCTGGCAGTGTATATGAATTGCTGTAATTTCAAAAGTCATGCACAACTCTAACCTATATCTACGTAATAAACGATAAAAACCACAAAATATTGCATAAATTTAAAGTTTCCGTGAAAATATTAATAATGTAAAAGCTAATCCCAAGTATATGGTTACAGTATCAATTGATATAGGTGGGACCTTCACTGATATTATTGTAATAGATGAGGAAATACACTATTATAAAGTTCCAACAACGCCTGCCAACCCTGAACAGGCCGTCATGGACGGATTAAGCAAATATCTTAATAAAAATATTGATGAGTTTGTACATGCAACAACAATCGCAACAAACTCATTGCTGGGGCAGTATGGCCTTGAATTGCCAAAAACTGCACTTCTTACCACAAAGGGTTTTAAGGATGTAATAGAGATAGGAAGGCAGAACAGGCCTGAGCTTTATAATCTTGATTTTCACAGGCCCAGATCACTTATACCATCAAAATTGCGCTATGAGTTAGATGAACGTACCGATGTTAATGGGCATATAATTAAAAAGGCTGAAACATCTGATCTTGAATCCATAAAAACATCTATGGCTAAGAATAACGTAAAATCCCTTGCAATATGCTTTTTGCATTCCTATTTAAGGCCTGAAAATGAAATGAATATTAAGAATTATTTATCAAAATACTTTGATAATATTTCCATATCATACGATGTTTCACCCGAACCCAGGGAATATGAAAGGACATCAACTACAGTTGTTAATGCCGTCCTTATGCCTGTGGTTTCGGGCTATCTAAAAAGATTGAAGTCTGTACTGGATAAATTCGGTTCGCCGGAAATCAATATGATGTCCAATGCAGGAGGCCTGGTTTCTGTTGATGAAGTTATTAAAAAGCCAGTCAACATAATAGAATCAGGACCAGCAGCGGGGGTAATTGCCGCCAGTGAATTTGCAAGCATTCTGGGCATTGACCATGTAATAAGTTTTGATATGGGTGGAACGACATCCAAGGCAGGTACAGTTATTAACTATAATGTGGACATCACCGCAGAATACGAGGTTGGCGGTTCTTCACACCACGGGCGTATAGTGAAAGGATCTGGCTATCCTGTGAGATTTCCATTTATAGACCTTTCAGAAGTATCGTCAGGTGGTGGCACAGTTATATGGAAAGATAAAACAGGCGCACTTAATATAGGGCCTATGAGCGCAGGATCGGAACCTGGGCCTGTTGCATATAACAGGGGTGGAAAAGAGCCTACACTTACAGATTCAAACCTTGTTATGGGCATTATAAATGATAAAATGTCAGGTTCTGACAAAATATTAAGGAAAGACTTGGCTTTAAAAGCACTCCAGAAGCTGGGTGATCCATATGAGGTGGCTGAATCAGCCATTAAGCTGGCAAACCTTGAAATGGCAAGGGCAATAAGGCTCGTTACCGTTGAAAGGGGGTTGGACCCAACTGAATTTACATTATTTGGCTTTGGCGGTGCGGGGCCGCAGGTTACCATGCCTGTTGCTGATGAGCTGGGAATCAAAAATGTTATAATACCTCCAGAGCCCGGTGTATTCAGTGCTCTCGGTCTGATGCTTGCAAATATAAAATATGAAGCCAGAATGTCATATCCTGAGGATCTGAAAGCCGGATTCAATGAACTGGAACAGAGGCTCATGTACCAGGTAAAAAACCCGGAATTTATAAAATATGCCGATTGCAGGTACGTTGGCCAGGGATCAGAGCTTACAATACCTGTTGAAATAGTAGACAGGGATGAGATCATCAAATCCTTTACCGATACCCATAACAGGACTTTTGGCTTTACACTGGATCGCCCGGTTGAAATACTTACTATCCGGGTTTTTGCAATAAAGAAAAGGGTAAAACCTGATATACACAGTGTAACAAATAAGGAACTGGCTCCGCAGAAGAGAAATGTATACATAAATGGCAAATGGGAAAACGTTGAGGTTTACCAGCGGAATGCATTGCCAGTAAAGAAGGAGATAAAGGGGCCATCTGTAATTGAAGAAGATGGGTCAAGCACCTTTGTTCCACCGGGATGGACAATATTCCGCGGAGAAAACGATGAATTAAGGGCGGTGAGATTATGACTGATTGGGAAATAGTTGGAAAGGCTACACAGTTTATAGCAGAGGAAATGGGAGTTGCGTTAAAGAGATCGGCCATATCGCCTAACATAAGGGAAAGAATGGACCACAGCTGTGCGGTGCTTGATTCAGAAGGGCGCATAATAGCACAGGCTGAACACATACCTGTACATCTAGGGTCATTTAAAATCGGTTCAAGAAACATTATAAATTATATGAGAGAAAAGAGCATCACATTGAAAGAAAATGAAATGCTCATAACAAATGATCCATATATTTCTGGCACACACCTGAACGATGTTACAATTATAGCTCCAGTATACGATAATGATAAATTATTCTGTTATGTGATTAATAAAGCACATAATGTAGATGTGGGCGGCCCTGTTTTTGGCAGCCTTAACCCGGAGGCACGCAATCTATACCAGGAAGGGCTTATAATACCGCCGGTGGTTATAACACCTGACATTATCAGAATGATACTTGCTAATTTTAAGGATCCGGAAACAGCCAATGGAGACCTTAATGCCCAGATATCCGCCAACAGGATGGGGATAAATAGAATAAAGGAGTTAATGGCCAAATACGGGCCAGATGAGATAAAATCATCATGGAACTCACTTATAGACCATTCCAGGGAACTCTCATTAATGGCACTCAAGGAATGGGAAGCAGGTGAATATAAGGCAATAGATTATCTTGAAAAGGGAATTGAGAAAATAAATATAAATATAAATCTAAAAATAAGTGCAGGTGGCGTGGTAGCTGATTTTGAAGGCACGCATGGGGAAATTGAGTATCCACTGAATGCAGTAGAAGGTGTAACTTTCTCTGCTGTAGCATATGCAATAAGAAGTGCAATGCAATATTCTATACCCACAAATGATGGCTTTTATTCCGTGATTACTATTAAGGCGCCGGAACGTTCCCTGGTAAATCCTGAAAGAAATTACCCTGTCTCAGGAGGAAATGTTGAAACAACCCAGAGAATAGCCGATGTTACGTTAAGGGCATTAAGCGAGTTTCTATATTATATCCCGGCTGCTTCATCAGGGACAATGATGAATCTTATGCTGGGCGGGAAATATGGAAACAAATACTGGTCTTACTATGAAACAATAGGCGGTGGCAATGGTGGGAGGTACGATTCCAATGGAGAATCCGGGATACATAGCAATATGACAAATACTTTGAACACTCCAGTTGAAATAGCTGAAAAGGAATATCCATTCTTTTTTACAAAAAATAACCTGAGAAAGAATAGTTATGGCAAAGGAAAGTATCACGGCGGAGAAGGTATTGTAAGGTCATTCAAGGTACGCAGCAGAACCTATATATCGGTTATTGCAGACAGGTTTATAATACCACCATGGGGGCTTCATGGAGGTTTCCCTGGAAAAACCGGAAAAATTTATATACTCAGCAATGGTCGCAAGAAGTCCATGCCGAGTAAATTTTCCACCGTACTTGAGGAAAACGATGAAGTAGTAATTGAAACCCCGGGTGGAGCAGCATACGGGGAGAAACAATAACTTCCTTATATTCCACGTTCTGCTAAAATTTATCTATATTTCCACTATTTAATATTATTATAAGTATATCTGTTGTAGATACACCTGATGATAGGCAAAACAAATCAGTATATCTATTTAAAATTCATATTTATATTTTTTATTATGGTATTTATATTATGAACCCTGATGGACGAAATGGTGGTGAATACTATTACTGATAAAATAAAAACAGCCAGGAAGGAATATAGCATGCCAAAAATAAACTGGCCATGTATTTCCATATATCTGCTAAATCTGTAAAAATAGTATATCTGGTATAAACTGATTATTACAATACCATACCAGACAAAAAAATATTTGACCCACTGGAAATTTTCTATGACAGCAACAAATTTTTTTGTTAGATCATCCTTTTTGCCAAGGAATTTGTAGATGCTTGTTATTGCATTTTCGGCGTCCGGAATAATATTTTCAAATAAAGAATCCACCGAGTCCAATTTTCCATCATTAAGATTTTCTATTATCAAGTCCATGTTATTGAGTAATTTATCATTGTAAATGAAAACTATAAATGACTTTATAAATTCCATATCTAAAATATTTTCAACATTCTTAATTCTGTTATCCATGGCATTTAATAGATGCTTTATGTACATGGTTAGTAAAATATACGAAACTCCAAAAACCAGGATCAATGTAATATCTAATACATACACAATAAATTAGATATGCCGATTACTTATGCACTATGTAAAATTAATATGTACCACTGATATTTTTAATTACATGTTTCTTATGCTCTCCAGTTTGTGCATATATTCTATGCCATAACTGGTTATTTTATACCTAATTGTTTTGTCCTGTTCAGTCGCCTCAATAATTTTTTTCTCAATCATTGAGTCTATCAAATCAATGCAATATTTGTAGTTCAAATTACATCTGTATACAATATTTGTAATATTTAGGTCTGTCTCCCTAATTGTTTCAAGTATGTTTAATATAATTTCATCTTTATTCCTTCTCCTATTTTTGTCTACACTGTTCTCCATCAGCCAATTCTTATGGACCTTAATGCTTATTTCTAAATCTCCGTTTAAGAGTTTAATAGTTTTCATGAGGCTAATAGAATATGTGTTGCAATAATATTTTATCTTTTGATCAATAATTCCAGAATAAAGTGCTATTTTCTTAACAGTATTATTTTTATAAAAATTATTCACTTCCGATAAAATTTTCAGTTTATTATTTGTGTTGCCTGATAGATTAATCAGGACCAATTTTATATCTCCATCAAATACAAATACAGACATACCCTCTGAAATCTTCTCCAGCGTAAAAATGAAATTCCCACTATTGTTATTTATAAAAATATCTCCCAGTGTTAGTGTGTTGCATAATTCATTTCAATTTAATAATTATTCCATAATAAATTTAAAACTTAAAAGGAAAACCCCCTATATAGTGAAATATAGGGGTGATTTGCTTTGACTCCACAAATCAATAATAAAATAAATAGAAGTATAAAAAGGTACTGGATTGGATCAAACAGGAGATGGGAAAAGTATAATGAATCACTTGCAGATAGAATAGAATACCTTGCAGATCTATCATTCATAAGGGATTATGATTCTCTATTGGAGGAAAATAATAATGGTAAAATAGGACATCCATACAAAGTACCCGATGCATTGATAATGTATTTAGCTAGATTAAGATCTATATTCAATGTTCCATTCAGGTCACTTGAAGGCATGTTAAGGTCCTTAGCAATTATAGCTAATATAAAATCAATATCATATAGTGAAATATTCAGGAGGATAAGGAGAATTAAGCCAGATCTGAATAGCAATATTAACAGTAAGCTGGATTGCATTATAGATTCTACTGGCTCTAAGATAACAATAAGGGGAGACTATTTAAGGCATAAATGGCATAGGAAAAGGAATGGATGGCTCAAATTACATGTAATAATATCATTAAAAGATGTTACTGTATTATCATTCACAATTACAGATGAGCATACACATGATTCTAAAGCTGCTAGAAAACTATTGAGTAAAATGAAAAATAATATTCTAAGAATATTTGGAGATAGGGGATATGATTCAAAGTATATTTACAATATGTTCGGATATAATGCAATAATACCTCCCAGGAAAAATGCTTCTACCAAATCCAGAGGTTCATCCACAAGGGCCAGGATTGTAAGATATATTAAAAAGAATTCTATGGAACAGTTGAAAGAGAACAATAGCTATGGCAAAAGGTGGATTGTAGAAATATATTTTTCAGGATTAAAAAGAGTAATGACAGAGATAATTAAAGCTAAGAAAATAGAGTATATTATACAGGAATTAGCTCTTAAGGTAGTCAATTACAATATTATGAGGGGGATGACACATGCCTATTAATTATGCAACACACTACATTTTATGAATAACATTTATGTTTCATTTATTTCTCGAACTTACTGTGTAACCAGTAGCTTTATTTATCCATATTTCCATAGCATATTACAGATCTTGCAATTTATCCGGATAGGAAAGTTTTGTAATTTTGATAAATTCCACACCCTGCTTTATATATAACATAATTATTACAATAATATGAAAATACTGTCGTGGAATGTAAACGGAATCAGGGCTGCGGTTAAGAATGGAATAATAAAAACTCTTGAAAATGAAAATCCTGATATAATACTTCTGCAGGAAGCGAAAGCCGATAAAATGGACATACCTGAAGAATTGCACCATACTGGATATAAAATATATGTAAATCCGGCAGATAAAAAAGGATACAGTGGCACAATGGCCATGGCAAAACAGGAACCATTAAGTTACACCACAGGAACAGGTGAAAATAATAAAGATGTGGAAGGAAGAATACAAACACTGGAATACGATAATTTTTATTTAATCAATTCATATTTCCCGAACTCACAGCACGGGCTCACCAGGCTTGACTACAAAATTCAGTTTAACAGGGAGATACTGGAATATATGGATAAGCTGAAAGCTAAAAAACCTGTAATCATTACAGGCGATTTCAACGTTGCACATGAAGAAATAGATATAGCAAGGCCAAAGGGGAACGAAAAAAATGCTGGATTTACTATTGAGGAACGGGATTCTATGACTGAAATTTTATCACACGGCTATGTAGACACATACCGTTATTTCCACAAGGAACCCGGGCACTATTCATGGTGGTCATACAGGTTCAATGCCCGTGAAAAGAATATTGGCTGGCGCATAGATTATTTTCTTGTAAGTGATAATTTTATTGGGAAAGTTGAGGATTCATTGATTCTGGAGAATGTTACAGGTTCAGACCACGCACCACTTGAACTTATATTAAAACAGTGATTGGACAATTCTCTTTTTCCATTATATATTAAAGTATTATTTTGAAAATTTTTGGAAGTGGCCTGGTTTTTACTAAATCTTTCTATTTATCTATTTCAGAATGCCTTTTTATTTTCTTCCATCCGAAACCTTTGAACCGTTCCTCATCTTCCACTTTGCCTCTTTCGTGGTATCCATATGCTTCCCAGTACCCATCCTCATATTTCTCCATTAATTTAATTTCGGTGACCCATTTTGCACTTTTCCACCCATAAAGGGATGGCATAAATGGCCTTGCAGGAAATCCATGCTTAACTCCAAGGGGCTTGTCATCTATTCTAAGTGCCAGTATGCTCTTTTCATCCACTGCATCATCAAATGGAATAGGTGTATCATAACCATCTGCACAGACAAACATTACCCATTCGGCCTCAGGTAAAGGTTCAGATTTCATTATAAGATCCTTCAATGACGGCCCGCTAAATTTTGCATCTTTAATTGACCATTTTGTGACACAGTTGAAGTCTGAAATATATTCAATTCCATCCATTTTATTTAATTCCTGATATGTATATTCTGCAGGTTTTTTTACAAGCCCGGTAACCTTTAAAGACCATTTATTTTCATCTATTGCAGGACCTCCCAGTGCATCATATATAATCCAGCTGTTAACATAATACTGGCCGGGGTTTTTAATCTCAATTTTTTCCATTGGTCAATCATATTTATTTACTATTTAACAATTTTTTAAGCTATTTTTAAAATATATTGTATTATCCAATCTGATCATGGCTATAAATTATTATATTATGGAATTATCACATTTCATGCTCATGATTTATATTTTGCTTCCAGTGGCTATTGTTGGCCTAACTATCCTTATTGCCGGGCTACACATGGTAGCACCAGACCACTGGACACCCATACTATCATATTCCCTCCAGAAGAAATTCAGAACAGGAAAGATTGGCACAATGTCATTCAGCTTAGGCCTTATTCATGGAATCTTTTCATCTATTTTATCATTTGGAATAGCCATACTTGGGATGTACTTTTTGCCAGAGTTCTACTTAAAAATATTTGCTGTGGCGCTGCTTGTCTTTGTTGCTCTGTATATAATCCTGAACGCAATGCATGAGAAGAAGTCAGAGGATTCCAGGGGCGGTGAAATAGAGAAATCCATATTGCTGGTAAGCATAATACCTGACCCTGCTATAGTCCCGATCATATTGATTGCTGTAGTTTATGGCATCCACTTTGTATATATAACGCTGATAATATTTGTTCTGGCTTCTGCCCTGGCACTTCTTCTGGTGACATTGCTTCTGAGCAAAATACTGATGAAAAAACTTGCTACCTTCACACCACAGAAAATAGATTATCTTGTTGCAATTATACTGTTATTAACAACTCTATTTGTATTATTTTAATTCATAAATAACATTTACTATTATAATATCAGGTATTATGTTGTTAAGCCTTTTGACAATTTATGGTTCAGTAGTACTGACCATGATGATGATTTTTTATCTGCTGGAATCACGTTCTCCCCTGTATTCGCTTTTCTTCGGCATTACCTGTTTTGGCTCAGCTATTTATGGAATTCTAGCAGGCGTGTATCCATTTGGTGCTATAGAATCGGTATGGGGGATATTTTCCATTAACAGATATGTAAAAAGAGTAGGCAAAGCTAAAAACAGTGAACAATAATAATATTTATATTATTCCGATAAATTTTAAAAAATGAAAAAGGGCTACATTATAATAGGCATTGTGATAATGTCCTTTAATTCCCTGTATCAATATTCATGGGATGTTTTCGAACCCCTGCTTAAAACCGGCCTGAACGTTACCCTGGTCCAGGTTGAAGTTGCCTTTACACTCTTTGCCATATTCTCTACAGGTTTCCAGGGTATTGGCGGCTATTTTGCCGATAAAAATGGACCTAGAAACATTGGCATATTATCTGCCATTCTGTCATCCATTGGCTTTTTAGGAACATCATTTATACATAACCTGTATTTATTCTATATACTGTGGTCCCTCGGAAGCATAGGGGAAGGCATACTCTATGGCATATCCACCAATTTAGCGGTTAAGTGGTTCAAAGGCAGGAGGGGCTTTGCAGTAGGGCTTGTCTCCCTTGGTTTTGGCCTCGGTGCAGCAGTTGCAAATATATTCATAGCAAAGGCCGTTTCATTCAGGACACCAATGCTGATAATTGGTGTTGCTGAAATAATCATCCTGCCAGCCCTGCTTATGAAGGCCAGATACCCGGAAACCGCCACGCTGACAGGTGAAAAGACATCAAAAAACCTTAAAAATACAAGATTCTGGATACTTTATATCTCATTTATCCTTGGTGCTGTCCCATTAATAGTGATTTCAGCTTCATTTGGATATCTGGGCGAAGCATTGCCCCTTGTAGAATTCACCATTCTTGTATCACTGTTCCCGTTGCTCAGCGGTGTAAGCAGGCCCATACTGGGTTATGTATCTGACATCATAGGGAGGGTAAAGGTTGTGATGCTGATAGATTCATTCCTGATACTGGGTTCAATATTCCTGATTCTCAGGTTATATGTTTTCGCCATAATCTTTATCGGATTCTTTGGAGGAGCCATGATTTCAATGTACTTTTCACTTGTTGGTGATATTTTTGGCACCAGGTTTTCAACTGCAAACAATGGTGTATTCTATACGGGAAAAGCAATATCCGGGTTCATGGGAAGTACAATTTTTGCAGCACTATTCCTATTCGACCATGAAATATCCTTCATATTTGTCCTCATATCCAGCATAGCTGCAATAATGTTCCTTCTTGCATCGGTACCGAAGAAAAAGCCAAATGTATAATTTTTTATTTAAATAAATGATTATCAACAATGGTAAATACAGACGAGGCGGTTATAGCAAGATTCGAATATGACAGTTATAAATTTGAAATCCTTGTTGACCCTGATGCAGCTTCCCGTATACGGGCGGGAAAAATAGATATTGAAAACGATCTGGCACTTCCTGAAATATTTAAGGATGCCAAAAAAGGGGAAAGGACAAACGAGGAAATACTTAAACGGGTTTTTAAAACTACAGATATAGGGCAGATAGCTATAGAGATAGTAAAAAGAGGGCAGATACAGCTTACCACAGAACAGAGAAAAGAAATGCTGGAACTCAAAAGGAAACAGGTTATTAACGAAATAGTTCGGGAAGCTATAAATCCCCAGACAAATACGCCTATTCCCGTGACCAGGATTGAGGCGGCCATGGAAGAAGCAAAGGTAAGGATCGATCCTTTTAAAAGCGTGGACGAACAGGTACAGGCAGTGCTCAAGGCAATAAGGCCATTGATACCCATAAGGATGGAAAAGGCAAGGATGGCTATCAGGCTGACCGGAGATGCCTACGGGCGCCTTTACGGTGATATTTCGAGAATGGGTACAATACTTAAGGAAGAGTGGTCCAATGCCGGTGATTATATATGTGTCATAGAAATTCCAGCTGGCATGCAGGGGGACCTCATAGACCTTATCAATAGAAAAACCAGCGGGGATGCAGATGTTAAATTATTGAAATGATTTTTAAAAGTTGGCATTATTAAAATTATTTATATAATATTTTAAAATTAATCACAAAGATAAATATATTACGAAGGTATATTTCATAAAGTAAAAGGTGTATTCAATTGGAAACAAAAAAAATAGTTTATCCGGGGGACAAAATAGAAATAGCTGAATTGAAACCCCGAAATGGCATGTATGAATATAATTCGGAATTCTTCTCTGAATACTTTGGAGTAATTCAGGAAAGCGAGAAATTTATTGACGTTGCTCCATTTAACAGTCCATATTTGCCAAGGGCAAACGACAAGATAATAGGGAAAATAATGGATATAGGGCCCACTATGTGGACAGTTGATATTAACTCGCCATATTATTCCCTACTGCATATGAATGATACCCCATGGCATGTTTCATCCGGGGACCTCGAGCGTTATCTGAACGTGGGCGATTATATATATGCCAGAATATCGGTATCCAATGAAATTAAGGAAAGCTGGATTTCGTTAAGGGATAATGGAATGAGAAAACTTGAGTCTGGCAGGATAATATCGGTAAAACCTCCGAAGGTTCCACGTGTTATCGGGAGAGGAGGAAATATGATAAATATCATTAAAAACTATACCGATACAAAAATAATTGTAGGCCAGAACGGATTTATATGGCTGGATGGCAATGTAGAAAATGTGAAAAAGGCCATAGATGCAATAAGGCTTGTGGAAAAAGAAGCACATACAATAGGATTAACAGACCGGATGGAAGAATACCTCAAGAATATGAAAGGTGAAAATTGAATGGAAGGAAATATAAAATTGATGAGAGAAGATGGGCTCAGGCTTGATGGGAGATCATTGAATGAAATGCGTCCCATAAAGATCCAGACAGGAGTTGTGGACCGTGCAGATGGTTCAGCGTTTATAGAATGGGGTGCCAATAAAATCATTGTTGCCGTATATGTAAGGGAAGCCTATCCAAAACATGCCCAGAATATTGACAGGGCTATAGTCAAGGCAAGGTATAATATGTCAGGATATTCCGTAGAGGAAAGAAAACGCCCTGGCCCGGACAGAAGGACAATGGAAATATCAAAGGTTGTTTCGGAAGCATTATCTTCTGCAATTGTCCTTGAAAAACTCCCAAGGGCTGAAATTGATGTGTTTATCCAGGTTCTGGAAGCGGATGCAGGCACAAGAATAGCCAGCCTTACAGCTTCATCAGTGGCTGTTGCAGATGCCGGGGTTCCCATGAGAGACCTCGTTGTAGGCTGTACAGCAGGAAAGGCAGATGGGAAGATTGTACTTGACCTCTCAAAGGATGAGGACAATTTCGGCCAGGCAGATATACCGATGGCTATTTTGCCCAGAACTGGAAAAGTAGTATTATTACAGCTTGACGGGGATGTTACAGAGGAAGAGTTTAATGAAGCTACATCGATGATGATGGATGCAATGCCAAGAATTTCGGAATTGCAGAGAAACGCTTTGATGAGCAAATACAGTATAGAGGATGGTGAATAAAAATGCCTATGGATTCAAGTGCAGTATTATCTGAAATTAGAAAAGGATTTATCCTGGAAAGCATAAAAACAGGGAAACGCCTGGATGGAAGGGGGCTTCAGGATTACCGTGAAATCAAAATCACGGAAAATTTTGTCCCCAAGGCAGCAGGTTCTGCCATGGTTGAAATTGGAAAAACAAAGGTTGTAGCCGGCATAAAAGTAGAAGAAGGAGACCCGTTTGAGGATTCTCCTGATAGCGGTGTGATGGCACTGAACATAGAATTGCTGCCAATGGCATTTCCAACCTTTGAATCAGGCCCACCCAGTGAGCAGGCTATAGAGTACTCCCGTGTGGTTGACCGTGGAATAAGGGAAAGCAAAATGGTTGATACATCAAAGCTTGTAATAGAATCCGGAAAAAGAGTCTGGATGATATTTGTGGATATCGATGTCCTGAACTATGATGGGAATATAATAGATGCTGCAACACTCGCTGCTGTGACAGCTTTGAAAAACACTGTTGTCCCGGCATCGAAAATCGGGCAGAAAGATTATAGCCTTCCTATCAACGCAACTCCTGTATCAATTACAATGGTTAAGATAGGAGATGAAATAGTATGTGATCCAGACCTCGAGGAGGAGCAGGTTTCCAATGGAAGGATAACGGTAACAATAGCCGAAGACCATAATATCCATGCTATGCAGAAAGGTGATATAGGAGAATTTTCGCTTGATGAAATAAGAAAAGCTATAAAAACATCAAGTGATATAGGTAATAGATTAAGAGAATCATATTTGAGGTAATTATATGACAAAACACACAGTAAAAGTAGGGGCTTCAGGACGTTTTGGGCCAAGGTATGGTGTTACCGTAAGGAAAGCATGGAATAAAATATATAAACAGAAAATCAGTTTCTACACATGCCCTTCCTGCAAACAGAAAAAGGTAAAGAGAGTGGCAAATGGAATATGGGAGTGCAGGCACTGCAGCTATAAGTTCGCAGGCGGTTCATATACTCCGGAATACAGCAGTGAAATTGTTAAGGAGATAAACAACCATGTATAAATGTATCAGATGTGGAAGGCAGCTTGAAAAAACTTTCGGAACCACAGATATAGAATGTGAATGTGGTTCCAGGGTATTTATAAAAGAAAGGCCTAGCGTCGAAAAAATAGTGAAAGCAAGATAATTTTTTTATGGACGATTTTATAAATTTATTTTCACACAACCTGTGCATCAGATGTACAGGGCGTATTTTTGCAAATATTGATACCGGAATGACGGATTATCAGAGAGGCACTATGCTTGCATTTGCCTATAAATCATTTTATGGAACATATAATGCCCCGGATACCTGCTGGCTCTGCAATGGAATTTTTAATGAATTTGATAAATACTTTAACATGGTAAAAGATGCTATAGGAACAAAGGAATACACAACTTTCTTAATCGGGTCAAAATTTGATCCCGCAACGTTGCTGGAAGAAGAAAAAATACAGAATAAATACGGCAATAATGGAGAGAGCATTAAAAAAGAATTTAACAGGGAATTTGGAAAATATTTTTCCAGCATTTCCGGAAAAGAATTCTCAAAGGATGCCGATATAGTTATTGAGATAAATACAATTTATGATAATGTAAATTTAATCATAAGGCCACTTTATATTTACGGTACATATAAAAAGGAACGCAGGGATATACCGCAGACAAGATGGATTAATGGCAGCGGTGATTCCATTGAATCGCTTATAGGCGAAAAGCTATTGAAATTCACCGGTGGAAAGAATTACAAATTGCACGGCTCCGGAAGGGAAGATGTTGATGTGATGATGCTTGGCAATGGAAGGGAGTTTATCATGGAGGTAGACGAACCTGAAGTCAGAAACTTTCCTGTAAAAGAATTCATGGAAGAAGTCAATAACTCCGGAAACGGCATATCAATTTCAAATCTCGAATTTACGGGCAAGAAAAGGGTAAAGGAGATAAAGGAAGCCACATACGATAAAATATACCGGGCAGTGGTTGAATGCAATACGCCCATAAACGAAAATACATTGCTTATGGCTGTTAATACGTTCAGGAATTTTACAATATCACAGAGGACACCTACGAGAGTTATAGGAAATAGATCTGACCTTATTAGAAAAAAAGAAATAAAATATATAAATATAGAAGATATACATGATAAGGAAGCAGTAGTTAAAATTAGGTCTCAATCCGGCACATATATAAAGGAGCTGATTAATGGGGACGGAGGAAGAACCACACCCAGTCTCTCTTCTGTCTATGGATATGAATTAAAGGTAAAATGCCTGGATGTATTGAAAATAGAGAGGTGAATAAACATGACACGAATGTCTAATGGAACCAGATCAGGTTCAAGAAGTAAGTTAACGAAGAAGATAAAGCAAAGAGGAATGCCAAAGGTTAATAGCCTTTTAAAGAAATTTGAAATAGGCGAGACGGTTGCTGTTGTAATAGAACCGGCTATACAGAAAGGGATGCCATTTCACAACTTTCAGGGAAGAACAGGAAAAATAACAGGGATGCAGGGTAGTTGCTATATCCTGAAAATAAAAATTGGAAATACAGAAAGAAAAATAATATCAGCACCTGTTCATCTCAAGAGGTTGCCCCAATGAAAATAACCTATAAAACAAATAACGAAGTTTTTAATATGCTCAGTAACGTTGAAGAACGTACTCCGAGCGAAAACGATACACTGGCATACGTTGAAAAATTTTTAAAATACGACAAAGATGCTGATTTAAAGCAGCTTTATAATGATATAAGCAAGGTACACAAGCTTCCACGGGAAGCAATAGTAAAAATTATAGACATTAAACCTTCTTCCACTGAAGAGCTAATGGCAATATTAAACTCATATAATGTTGCTGCTGATAACAAAGTTTTAGATAGTATATTGGATATACTTCGGGTTTTATAAATGGAAGAGTACGCTTATATCATAGATTTTCTACCCCAGGGCAGGGCAGACGATAAAAATTTCCGCAAATCGCCCCTTATACTTGCAATAGGTGAAAGTGAATTCAAATTACTGGAGATTATTCCGAAGGTGGACGCCGTAGTTACTGTAGGCGATAAGATTTATATTGGAAAATCACCTGAAAAGAGAGATAAAATAATTTCAATCAAGAGGCGGATAACCTATAAAGATCTAACCAGTGCAGCTATAAGTGAGCTTCCATACACAATAGAGAATATAATAGACGACAATCCACAGAGATTCGTTGATTTTTTCAATAACGCAGAAGCAATTAACACCAGGATGCATACACTTGAACTTTTGCCGGGACTTGGAAATAAGAGTATGTGGTCTGTTCTTGACGAAAGAAAAAAGGGGCCTTTCAAATCATTTGAAGATATAAGTGAAAGGGTAAAAAGCGTACATAATCCAAAGAAAATGGTTGTGAACAGAATAATGGATGAACTGCAGAACAGATATGAAAAATATAAGCTGTTTGTTGCAAAATGACTGTTAACTTTTCAAAAAAATACGGGCAGGTATTTTTAAATGATAAAAATATTGCCGCAAAAGAGGTCCGGCTCCTTGGAATTGAACCCGGAGACCATGTTCTTGAAATAGGCCCGGGTCATGGAATACTTACCGGAATACTGCTCTCTGAACCGGTAAAGCTAACTGCCATAGAACCAGACCATAGATTTTATGAGAGTTTAAAAATAAGTTATCACGATCATATAGCATCAGGAAAATTTAATATTATTAAAGAAAGTTTTCTGGATACGGAACCATCCTATTTTGACCATATTATAGGCAATATCCCGTACAATATTTCTTCACCCATCCTGTTTAAAATTCTGGATTTTAACTTTAAATCTTCCATACTCATGGTCCAGAAGGAATTTGCCCGGAGGCTGGTAGCAAAGCCGGGCACAAAGGAATACTCCAGAATAACCATCAATACCTCCGTGAGATCAACAATTAAAATTCTTTTTAATGTCACAAGGAAGGTATTTTCTCCAGTTCCAGATGTAGATTCTGCAGTAATTTCTATCATAAAAAAAGATGTTGACATAGATCTGGCAAATTTTGATAAATTCATAGCAAAAATATTTTCCATGAGAAGAAAAAAATTATCAACAATATTAAATTATAATGGGCCATTAAGTGAAAAAAGGCCGGAAGAACTGGACTTAAGCCAGTTGCTTACTCTTTACTCCCGGAATTAGTGCTGTTACCAACATTGCCGGTACTTTTGCTCAATATATTGTTTAACGCAGTTGCTGTGAAGAACTGTGAAGTATCGCCTACTGTTGGTACATTCTGTGGTATCATTATAAGTGAACCTTTTCCTTCAAGCCCTATCTGATAAACTATATCCATCCATCTTAACTGGAAAGCAGTAGGGTTGTTTGCATACTGTTTTGCAGCATCCACCATCTTTCCTGCCGCTTCAACTTCTGCGAGGGCAAGTGTAACCCTGGACCTTCTCTCCCTCTCTGCAGCTGCCTGCCTTGACATTGCATCCTGCAATGTTTGTGGAACAAGCACATCCCTGATTTCAACGGATGATACCTTTACTCCCCAGTGTTCTGTTTTCTCATCAATTATCTGCCTTGCTGATTCACCTATCTTTTCCCTTTCTGACAGTATTTCATCAAATGATGATTTTCCAAGAACTTCCCTTAAGGTTGTCTGTGCTGCGAGCTGTGTTGCAGCCGCATAATTTTCAACATTTAACACTGCTTTGTCCGGGTCAATGATCTGAAAATACATAACTGCATCGACATTTACTGGAACATTATCCTGTGTAAATGTAGATTCTGTTTTAAAAGCCACGGCCTGTATCCTCGTGGAAAGCACTACAGTAATTTTACTTATAATAGGCGTCACATAAACAAGCCCCGGCCCTTTCAATCCTGTATATCTTCCCAGTGTTAAAACCGGGGCCCTCTGCCATTCTTTCAATATATGAATTCCCGATAGTATAATTGCTACAATTATAATCAGTACAAGAATTAAAATAACTTCTCCAACATCAATAGCTACCATGATATAACAATGATATATTATATATAAACATTTTTAAATGTCATGATCGCCAATTTCCCTTAAATATATTGGGATATTACAGAAATTCGGTTTAAATGATTTTATATAAAATTAGCAAACTTCAAATTTTTGCCGTTAAATTTACCTTTTCCAGTAGAGAGAAATCAGCAAACCAACAGAACTTTTAAAATATGAAGAATTACACAGGTAATAATTTATGTGGTATTACACCGATTGCCGAAATATTAAACGTGAATTTTTATATATAGTATAATACTATACAACTATGTCTGGAATTGTAAGTTACGGGTCATATGTTCCAATATACAGGATAAAACCAGAGGAAATTGCCAGGATATGGGGCGACGATCCGGAAAAAATGAAGAATAATCTATTTATATTAAGCAAATCGGTACCTTCACCGGATGAAGATGTTGCTTCTATTTCTGTGGAAGCGGCAAGAAATGCCCTTAAAAGAATAAATATAAATCCGGGAGATATTGGCGCTATTTATGTTGGTTCAGAGTCACATCCATATGCCGTTAAACCGACAGCCACCATAGTGGCAGCTGCAATAGGGATGCCGCTTGAATACTTTGCCGCAGATTATGAATTTGCATGCAAAGCAGGTACTGCCGGAATGCAGAATGTTAAGGCAATGGTTGATTCCGGTTATATCAAATATGGCATTGCTATTGGGTCAGATACATCACAGGGTGCTCCAGGGGATGCTCTGGAATACAGTGCATCTGCGGGCGGAACAGCAATGATTATCGGAAAGGATAATGTAATTGCAGAAATAAACGATACATTGTCAGTATCAACAGATACCCCTGATTTCTGGAGGAGGGAAGGAGAACCATATCCCCGTCATGGAGAAAGGTTTACAGGCGATCCCGGATACTTCAAGCACGTTTTAGCTGCCTCAAAGGCAATGATGGAAAGAATGGGAACAAAAAGCAGCGATTATGATTATGTTGTATTTCACCAGCCAAATGGAAAATTCCCCACAAGGGCGGCAAAGATGCTTAATTTTACAGAAGAACAGTATAAAACTGGCCTTTTGACACCCTATATAGGGAATACATATTCAGGTTCTACAATGACCGGCCTATCAGCCATACTGGATGAAGCAAAACCGGGTGACAGGATTCTTGCAGTATCATTTGGTTCCGGTGCAGGCTCCGATGCCTTTGATATAACAATAACAGAAAATATGAAAAATTACCATCGTGAAAACGCTCCAGGTGTAAGAAAAATGATTGAAAATGTGAAATTCATAGATTATGCCATATATACAAAGTTTAGGAAAATACTGGTTATGGGTGATAGCCTTGAGTAATGAAGTTTATATTATCGGCGCAGGTGAAACAAAGTTCGGTGAATTATGGGACAAATCGTTGAGAAATCTGGCAGTTGAAGCTGGATTGAAGGCAGTTGAGGATGCAGGGATTTATTCAAAAGATATCGATGCAATTTATGGTGCAAATTCACTTGCCGGAATCATAAACATGCAGGAAAATATAGGTGCCCTGATCGCTGACTTTTCAGGTTTATCCACTGAAGGAATACCTTCCTTAAGGGTAGAGTCATCTACAGCTTCCGGAGGCGCAGCGTTGAGGGACGCATACCTCTCCATAAAATCTGGAGAATATGACGTAGTTGTAGTTGGTGGCGTAGAAAAAATGACAGATATACACGGAAGTGACATACTTGAAAAATCGTCATCCATTCTGGATCGGGAATGGGAAGCCTTTTTTGGGGCTACGCCTGCAGCAATGGCAGCGCTTATAGCCAGGAAATATATGCACGATTTTGGAGTTGAGAAAGAAGCACTATCAATGTTTTCCGTAAACGACCATCTTAATGGTTCAAAAAACCCGGACGCACAGTTCAGGAATAAATTAACCATACAGCAGGCTATGAATTCAACTGCAGTTGCTGACCCACTGAATATGATGGATTGCTCTCCAATGAGCGATGGTGCAGCTGCAGTGGTTCTGGCTTCCGAGAGCTTCATTAAGAAGAACAAACGCGAGGGAGTACGCATTTTGAGCTCAGCCGTAGCAGAAGATTATCTCTCTGTCGGATCAAGAAAATCTATATACACATTGAACTCCACAAAGCTTGCAGTTGAAAAGGCATTGCGGAAATCTGGGATAAAAAGGAACGATATATCATTTATGGAGGTTCATGATTCATTTTCAATATTTGGCTTGCTGGAACTTGAAGACCTTGGATTCGCAGAAAAGGGCAAAGCAAAAGATCTTGTATACGATGAAATAAAGCTTAATGGCAGCATTCCTGTAAATCCCTCAGGCGGATTGAAAGCAAAGGGTGACCCATATGGTGCCGTTGGTGTTGGCCAGGCTGTAGATGCATACAGGCAGTTAAAGGGCAAGGCAGGCGATAACCAGATTAAGGATGCAAAATATGCACTTCTGCATAATATGGCTGGAACCGGGACATCGTCAATAATACATATACTGGGTGAATAAAATGACAGAGTTATCGAGAATCTGGAGAGAAACAGAGTATAGATACAATCTTATCGGATTTAAATGCAAAAATTGCGGGAATTCATATTTCCCACCGAGGGATGTATGCCCTGTATGCCATAGGGAATCTATAGGAAAAATGGAAAAAGTAAAATTCAGTGGCAATGGAGAAGTAATATCTTACACAGTTGTGCATGATGCACCTCCAAGCTTTAAAAGGCAGGTACCCTATGTACTTGCGCTCATAAAGTTGTCAGAAGGCCCTGTAATTACTGCCCAGATAGTGGACTGTGATCCCGCAGATGTTGATATAGGGAAGAAGGTACATTCCGTTTTCAGGAAAATCAGGCAGGACGGGGACAGCGGTATAATAGAATATGGATATAAATTTGTATTAAATCTTTAATACACTATTTTACTATTTTGATTAAGTACATAGAGGCATTCTGTTCATTTTAAACTATATGGCTTCATAGATTCATATTTATATAGCAACCTTCTACGAGGTAATTTTTCATTCCTGAATTTTAAATTCCCCAAAGATTTTGTGTTATAAAAAATACTTTTAACCTTATTGTAATATGACAGGTATGAAAATGTTGATAGCACACACACCGGATCCGGATGACGCCTTTATGTTTTACGCCATGTTTGAGCATAAAATCAAGACATCATTTGAATATGACCAGGTAGTAAAAGATATAGAAACACTGAACAAGGAATCTGTAGATTTAAAGTACGACGTCACTGCAATATCTGCGAATGGATATATGCATGTTTCTGATAAATATGACCTGACAACTTCTGGAGCAAGTTTTGGTATAAGTTATGGGCCACAGGTAATAGCCAAAAAAAATATTGACCTGAAAGGAAAGACTATAGCAAGCCCAGGAAAATACACTTCCGCAGAATTGCTGTACAGGATGTTTGCACCGGAAGCAGGCACATTAAAAGAGATACGCTTTGATAAAATCGTAAACGCAATTATGGAAAATGAAGTAGATGCTGGAATACTTATACATGATGAACAGTTGACTTATCAGGATAAGGGGCTTGTACCTGTTCTGAACCTTTACGATGAATGGAAAAAATATGCAGGGGACCTCCCCATACCTTTAGGATTTAATGCAATACGCAAGGATATGCCCATAGAGGATAAACTGAAATACAAAGCGGACTTTGAAAATTCAATAAAATATGCATTTGAACACGAAACTGACGCGGTAAAATACGCAATGAAATATTCAAGATACGATGACTTTGAGCTTGAAAGAAAGTTTATTTTAATGTATGTAAATGAACTCTCGGTAGATTTCGGTGAAAAGGGCCGGAAGGCACTGGACCTCTATTATAAAAGGGCTGCAGAAAAAAATATAATTAAGCCATTTAAACCTACCATAGTTTAAATATATAAAATATATTTTTTATAAGAATCAAAAACTACAATATTTGTGATAAAAATATCACAACAAGGATTTTTTAATAACAATTAGTTAATTTGTGAATTAAATTAACTTTAAATATTATTTTGTAATCGCAAAATGATAAACATGTTCAACATATCATACCCGGTTTGGGATAGTGCAATGTTTGCTTACACTATATCCGCTCATATCTTGCTGGTATCGCTGAGTATGGGTCTGGCAATAACAGTAACTATAGCAGAATTCCTTGCACTGAAAAAGAAGGATAAATATTATGATACACTTGCATACAAACTTTCAAAGGCTCTTGTGATATTCTTTGCAGTAGGAACTGCTTCAGGAACTGTAATGGCTATGGAATTATTCCTCTTCTGGCCATCCTTTATGAAGCTGGTTGGAGAAGTGGCCATGGGGCCATTCTATGTCGAAGTTTTCTCTTTCCTGCTTGAGGCTATAGCCCTTCCAATGTATGTATATTTCTGGAAAGATTTCAAAAACAGGTGGGAACACTGGGGATTAAGCCTCGCAGTTACAATAGGCACATACCTATCCGCATTCACAGTTACTGAAATAAATGCATGGATGAATACGCCTAATGGATTTGACGTGGCTAAATTTGTTTCCTCAAATGGAACTGTAATAACAAATGTTAATCCATTTGCCCCATTTATCACAGCTTCGACGGCAGCGGAGGAACTACACATGTCAGGTGCTGTATACTACGCCGGTATAGCTATGATTCTTGGGTATCTTATATACAAATATTTGAAGACAACTAATATGTCTGAAAAAATGATCTACCGGAGAGGAATAAATATAACAGCAGTTTTCATGATTCTAGATATTATATATTTAGGAGCAACCGGTTCAAATGAACTTTCAACTTTAATGGTTATAGAACCTATAAAATACACAGCACTGGAACTTGACCTACATGCCACAATAGGGACATCATTCGCTACCATGGCACCGGAGCATATATTCGGAGTATTAATAAATCATAAGCTTGCATATGCTCCTTCATTTCCATATGCCCAGTCATTGCTGGCATTTCCTTTAACATTCGGCAAAGGGTCTATACCCGGGCTTATACCTCTAACAACATACAAGGGTGTTACAGATTACGGAGTATGGCCACCTTATGTAGTGCACGATACCCTTGACCTTATGGTAGGATTCGGTGTTTTAATGGGATTATACTGGCTCTATGTAGTGGTACAGTATTTCAGGAAGAAAGACCCGTTAAGCCACAGGTTTACACTCCTTGGTGGAATAGTTGTTGCAATAATGGGCGTATTTACCATGGAAGATGGGTGGTACACAGCCGAAGTTGGCAGAGTTCCATTCATAATAAAGTCACCTGTTCCTGGTGGTTTTGTTGTCGATGGTACCAAATATTACGGTACAATGACAATTGCTCATGCCGCCTCAACATCACCTCTTGTGTTCCCACTTGGAATTGCAATTATAATATTTTATCTTGCATTATTCCCATTAACGTTCTATTTCGCGGGAAAAGTAATGAAATTATCAAACGTGGACGAAGATCTTAAATTGGGTGAAGATGACATAAAAATGGAAGACGAAAGAAAGGCAAGGAAATCTGTTTCAGCAAAGGCAGGGATGAGGTGAAATAAATGGCAAACTTAATTTATGGCATAAATTTCGATGTACTATTTTTAATTGTGGTCATAGCATCCATGGTTACAATGTTTGCGACGGAATTAATGGCTGTAGTTCCAATAGCAACACGTTTCAAGGATAATAAAACAAGGGTAAATGTTCTATCCTATATTGTTCCTGTGTGGGAAGTTGTGGGTACATTTTTTGTTCTCTGGCTGGTAGATATGGAGAATGTTATACCTGTGCTGATGCCTTCAATTGCATACGCCCTATTCCCATTATTTGCAGTATTCATATTTTTCCTGGTGGTAAGAAACTCCTTTATTATATATGCAGAATTCGTATGGCATGAAAACAAATATTTTGATGAGAGAAAATTATATGCTGTATATTCGATAGCAACATTTATCATGGGAATAATGGCCTTGTCAGTACTTGCTGCCATAACCAGCGGGTATGGTGTGCATATTTACGGATTCGTTAAAGGTTCATCTACGAGCTATGCAAGTAGTTACACAAATTTTGGAGTTTTCTATTCACATCTTGGAGTTATAGGATTTATTATCGGTGCACTTATACTTGCAAATGGGATCGGAATGGTATTTTACAGGTTAACAGATATAAAAACAGCAATGGGGAAATACCTTCCATTAATACTGGTTATAATAGGCCTGGCAATATTCATGCCCTCTTATTATTCTATCAGTGCCAAGGATTATTCAGTCAATAATGCCTTTATAGTAATACCCATAGTGCTCGCCCTGGTAATACCTATACTGTATGCATTTAAGGGAACAACCCACCTTGCATCATATAAGCCGTTTATTGTTATTCTTACTATAATATCTATAACTTTCCTTGAACTGAAGGCTTACCCCTATGTATTCGGGAACGCCAATATGGTAGCAAATATACCCGCAGTTACTACAGATTCCGCTATGGAATACCTTGCTTTTATAATTTCTGTAGTAGGTGGAATATGGCTTGTACTTATGATGATATACTATGCATATGTATCCAATCATAGAATAGCCAGGCTAATACCTGAACACAAGCCAACTGCAAAAGCTCCAGAACCAAAACATTAGATAAAAATTTTATATACCTTTTTAAACTGTAGTTGTGAGGGGCTGTGGGGTAGCTTGGCATCCTACGGGCTTTGGGAGCCTGAGACTCCGATTCAAATTCGGGCAGCCCCATTTTTATTTAACAAAAGTGTATAGTTTTGCCGACATGATTTTAAAATACAATATCTGGAAGGCCTAGAACTTCCGCCGCATGAGTAAGTCAGAATGTTCTCAGTTTTGTATCGCAGTTTGTGATTACTCAATGCATTGAACTTCTGTGTTCTTTCTTTCCAATAATTATACGCCTTATAGAATTTGCAATAGCAATTAAAACGATCAGTGCGATCTGAACATAAACAAGGATAGTTATCAGAGCATGAAAGCCGGCAAAGTAAAGCCACAACTCAATTTCTATCAGTAAGGCCAACAAAACTGTAACTATAGCCATAAAATCTATGTTTCTGGTAAAGCCATAATGTTGCTTTTTTCCTCCCATGAAACCAAGACTATAAAGAAAACTGAGGAAAAAACAAAGAAATAGTATCAGAAATAGCCCAGATATTTCCCACTTCAATTGCCCTAATGAACTTAAAAACTGATATAGTATTGATATGCTCGCAGCACCTGCTGTAATGGTATAAAATTTATTAAATCTTTTACCGGTATTCATTTCAATTCTCTTTGTCCTCCGGTATTTGGTCAATTGTTTTTTCTATTATTACTTACATTGCCAATATTTCCTATTGGAAAAAGTCATTATCGACTATTATTCCCTCTTGCTTATGATAATATTAACATATCAGTATATATACTTAACTTCATAGCTATCTGAATCCACATTATTATTTAACCTCAAAAAAATAGTGATATACACATCTTATAAATTTAATATACAATAAAATCATAAAGATATACCGCTATGATGATATTTACAAATAAATGATTTGATGATTAATGACGGGCAAGCTGAGCGGTATAAAATTTATTTATTCTTTTTTATAGAATGAACTTACTTCTAATCTGTCCCCATTGTGGTCATAAACATACAATTTACCATCTTCGTCCACGGTCTTCATATGGTGTCCATCACAATATGGTTTATTTTCCGACAGGCCACATGCACATATATGAACCTCTTTATCGCCTACCTTTACCATATATGGTTTGTCTCTTTCATGCAAAACAATTCTAGACATGATTAAACATAATGAATTAATATATATGTTTAACGTTTCAACTCTAATCAGTCATATTTAAGTAGAACTGTATAATGTTTTTGCATGGATTATCTCGATGAAAAATCTATGGATATTAATTATGCCAGTACCTATGGTAATACATATAAACTGATGAAACAGGCAGGCAAATCCATATCAGATTTTGTGGAACGTACAATCCAACCGGGCAAATCCATAGCAATAATATGTGGCACGGGCAATAATGCCGGGGATGGCATATGTTGCGGCGAATATCTTCTTGAAAAGTATAATGTTTCTGTTCTGCTAATTAAAGATGTGAAAGGATTAAAAACACAGGAAACCAGGAGAGCTATAAATGATTACAATGGAGCATACTACCCATTATCTTCCCTTGATGAGGTTATATCCAGATCCGATATAATAATAGATGCAATTTTTGGAGTTGGGATCAATGGTGATCCTCGAAAGCCATACAGTGAAGTAATACAAAATATCAATAATAGTGGAAAAACTATAATCTCTGTGGATGTACCATCTGGATTCCCGACAAATATACAGGTAAAACCGGATTATACGGTTACATTTACAGATATTAAATCTGGCATGAACAGTGAAAATAGTGGCAAAATTATAGTTTCAGACATAGGAATACCGGAACAGATAAAATCTACTGTAGGGCCAGGTGACATGGTTTACATGCCCATTTCACCCTCTGAATCCCATAAAGGCATGAACGGAATAGTTGGAATACTTGCTGGCTGGGAATTTCCAGGTGCAGCTGTGATGTCATCGCTTTCTGCGTATAATGTGGGCCCTGACCTTGTTAAAGTATTTACAAATGAGGTTAACAGGCCCATAATAATGTCGTATAATCCAGGTATAATGTTTTATCCTGTGAATGGAAAGAATTTTCCTGATATAACGGGCTTGAATTCTATGCTTATAGGCCCGGGAATGGGGAGAAGTAAGGAAGCAGAGGATTTAATAAAGTACGCAATAAAAAATTATAATGGGCAGTTAATACTGGATGCTGACGCATTAAAACTTATAACCCCGCCGGAAGTTAAGGGCAGAAATGCAATAATTACCCCGCATTCAATGGAATTCAAAGCATTTACTGGCCTGGAACCCACAGAAGAAAACGCAGTTGAAACGGCTAAAAAATATGGCCTTATAATTTTATTGAAGGGAAGTAAGGATATAATCACCGATGGTGTTAACATCCGTTATTCATATGGTGGCAATAGCCGCATGACAATGGGCGGGACCGGCGATGTACTGGCTGGAATAGTTGCTGGCATTGCATCAAGAAAGGTAAGCCCATTGAGGTCAGCAAGCCTCGGGTCTTTTATAAACAAAAAATGTGGTGACATAGCTTTTGAAAAATTTGGCTCTTATTACGGCATAATGGATATGATAGATAATATTAAAATCATCATGCATAATAAATTTTAAATCTGTTTAATGATTATATATAACAATGATCGAGGCAATAAATAGCCATGTTAACATCCCGGACATTTCAATGTATTCACTTTTGCTGAGAAATGCCGAAGTAAATGGAAGCAGGCCAATAATAATATTTTATGACAAGTATATTACATATTCAAAATTACTTAAATATGTGGATTCTATGGCATATCAGCTTGAACATAGGCTGAACGTCAGAACGGGAGAAACAATAGCTATCATAATGGACTTTTCACCACCATATATTATCTCCATAATTTCATCTATAAAAATAGGTGCACGCATTTTGATAATTGATGGGAAAACAGATGATAGTACTATTAATGGATATATTGATAAATATGGCATAAAGGTAATGATCATATGCAAGAAGTTTGCAGAAAAAGCAAAAAATGAGCGGATAAAATATATTGTATCGGACCCGAACGATTTCCTCACGCTTGGGAAAGCCTTGATTAACAATATCCGCAACCGTTCATATGTTAAATACGGAAATAATGTCTTAAAATTTTATGAGTTTATTTATAGTGATAACGTTCCGGATCTGCCTGAGGCACATGAACCTTCATGTATTATGTTCCATATTGAAAATGAGCTGTTAGTATTTAATATGAAGAGCATCATAGGAGAAACATTCATAATCAATTACTGGTTGCCAAAATTTGACGGAAAACCTGTATTTTATTCGGGTATAGACCATTCAACACCTCTTGGTTTAATCTACTCAATAACACTTCCTATATCATTTTCAGGGACCATTGTCATAAACAGCCCAGCTTCCATCTCCCGGAATGCCTGTGATTTTGTAGTGGGGCCCCCTTCATTTTACTCACAAATAATTGAGAAAAAAATAAATATTTCCGGCGTAAAATACTGTATAATGCCATTTTACGATAGAGAAATAGAAAATGCTTTCCATCAATATACAGATATTCCCCTGATTACGGGTAGATCTGACCAGTTCACACTTACAACACATATGAACCCATTTGATGATATACGTGCGGGGTCATTTGGTATGCCAGTCAATTATGTGGAATGCATGATAAACCCTGAAAATGAGTTATTAATTAAAACACCTTATCTTCCAGTAATCTATGAAAATAATAAGAAAAAGGAATATGAATGGTACAACTTACACACAAAAGTAAAAGTTGTGGATAATTATTATTATTCACTTTGAGTTAAATATCTCGAGTTATATTTTTTAAGCAATGACCCGAATAATAATGAGAGGAAGAAATTTGCTACTATGTATGTTATGAAGTAAAATATTAAATCGTATATACCTAACAGGCCAAGGCTATAAACCGTTATTATCACAAAAAAGACGAGCCAGTAGGCTATTACCATAAACTTTATTTTGCCATCCAGTGTATTTCTCGGGATAATATCAAAGTATTTTGCCAGCAGAATGGAGTAAAACACACCAAAAACCAGCCCAAGTATCAATAAATCACGTACCTGCGAAACCAATAGCACAGTGAATAAAAGTGACAGATTTTTGGATGTAATGGTATATCCATAGGCAAATGCAAATTCTGCAGAAAATATGTAGAGTATAATAACATTCACTATTGAGGCAATAATAAAATAAATAAACCCGGATTTCAGGCCTGCAATAATTCCATCCTTGAACGAAGACATATTTCTACATGCCTATATACAATTAATATTTTTATATATTAAAAAAATAGTTTTAGTTTTTAAAATTTTTTAACTGGTTTATGGTACTGTTTATCTCATCTATTTTCTTTTCACGTTCATTTATTATTTCCTCAAGTATTTCATTGAAATCCTTGGATAATTTATATCCGTGCACGGGCCGTCCCTTTCCCTCTTTTTTCATATTCCTTTTTGCAATCCAGTTTTTTCTACGCAACCATTGCATGGCAATAGATACTTCAGGCTGCCTTAATCCTGTTTCCCTCTCAACCTCAACAGAGGTAATTTCACCCTTGTCTTTTATATATACCAGTGTGTATGCCACACTTCTGGGGATGTCCGACACCATTAGGTATTTCGCCAGCTTGTTAACTTCTTCTGAAAGCGCCATTTTTAATCGGATAATAATATTATAATGTTATATATATTTAACTATACAAAAAAAAATTAATATATTATAAAATGCTTATTTTCTATGTTTAATTTATAATAAACTCATGATTTTGAGAGTGCTTCCAGTTTGCTGATTATAGTATATATGGCTGCCCTCCCATGTGACGGCACATTCGGGTCATTGGAGATATCATCCAGTTCAGATATGACAGTGGCACACCTTAAATCAAGGCTTTCCTTGCCATCTTTCATTTTTTCTTTTGCTTCGGAAGACGTTTTTCTTACATTCCTCGGTATGGATGAATCATCTTCCAGATCATCCATCAAGGCTAGAACCTCGTTAAACAAATTCTCATCCATTCTATCACCTCATATACATATCCTTAATGATGGATAATACCATCATTGTTTTGGATTTTCTTATACCCTGTATCGAATTAAGGTTATTAACTATAAACTTTTCAAGGGCTATGTAATCGGGAAATCTGACCTTTATTATAAGATCATATTCTCCGGTAACAACAAAGACCTCTTCGACATTTTTATGTTCTCCTATTATCCTTCCAATTGCATCAACGTTGTTAATCTCGGCTTCTATTCCGATCAACGCTGTGATAATTTTATTATCATAATATTCCCTAAAATTTGTAATTTCTGCTTCCATTAATTCACCCAGGTTATTCATAATCATCTCTATATTCATAATATTTTCTAATACATCATAACTTAATTGTATGCATGACAGTCATTATTATAAAGTGCCATGCTGGTTAAAAACTTATATGAGTTAATAATACTAACAATAATGAAAAATATCATTATAGGAAAACTAACAGTTATCACCGGTCCTATGTTTTCAGGCAAAACTTCAAGATTAATTGAACTGTTAGAACGGGAAATTCTGGCAGGGCGAAATACTTTATTATTTAAGCCAGAAATGGACAAAAGATATGATACGACATTTGTGACCACCCATAAGGGCATGAGGCTTCCAGCAATAGTGTTAAATACAGATAATGAGGGCGTGGAGAAAATGTACAACCTGTCTAAAAATGTGGATGTGATAGGCATAGACGAAGCCCAGTTCTGGAATCACGGATCCATATTGCCCGAGATAGCAGATAAAATTGCCAGTGAAAATAAAATTGTTTATGCAGCTGCCCTGAACAAAAACCATCTTGGAAACCCTTTTAAAACTTCTATGGATATTATATCAAGGGCGGACCAGGTTTATTCATTGACCGCAGTATGTGCAAAATGCGGTGAAGATGCGACATTTTCTCAGAGAATTTTGAATGGCAAAGAAATATTCGGCGAGCAGATAAAAATAGGCGGCATGGAGAGTTATGAACCGCGATGCAGAAAATGTTTTGTTTACCCTGATGTATCTGAAGTTCAAAGGCTTGAAGAGTAATACTGCAATTTCCTGCAATAAACTTTGAAATAACTACAACCGGAATCATGGAATAAGTGTAATTACATTATCCATACCAGTTGACATTAATATTGCTTTTTTCCCGCCCTTGGAGATGAAATCCAGCATGGCCTTTACCTTTTTGCCAGCGATGTTATCCTTAAATTTCCCTCTTTTATAGATATCCATCAGGGCATCAAATGTTATATTATTCAATAATTCCTGGCTATTTACGATGCCTTTAAATTCATCCCTATGCCCGGATATAATTATTAACTCATCCGCCTCAATAAGCGTTCCGAGAAGTGACGAGGAAGAATAATTATTAACCATTCCATGGCAATTATTATAATACTGCAACTCTCTCACCACAGGAAAACCTGCACCAATAATTATGGGTAAATATCCATCGGACATAAGCGTCATAATTGCCGATTTTTCTGGTATATCTATCGGCTCAAGGAATTCTTCCGTTTTCCCATTCTCAGGAATTCCACTTTCTGTATAATTATCTCCTGTTTGTACTGAAGGATTAGAAATTTTCCTGATTTCCACCCTGGTAAAAACTGCAATAATCTCCTTTGAATATCCATATTTGTATTTAACACGATCATAGGCATTGATGATATTCACCGGATAAAAAGTATCTGCATTTTCAGGATAACTATCTCCGCATGTCATTACAATTTCATTTTCTGATATCAGTTTACCTGATTTAGCGAATATATCATCAATTAATCCAGGGCTTCCGCATTTCTCGTTATAGTCCGGATAATTGTTGCCAATTGCCATTACAATTCTTTTCATCAAATCCCATCAATAATTATGGATATATGATAAGATTATTAAATTATTTACAATCAACCTATATGGGAAAAAGAGTTAGCGAATCGGATGTAACATCCGAAATCATTGTACTTCCCGGAGACACCAATATGTTCGGTGACCTGTATGGCGGGAGGCTTGTTGAATGGATGGATAACATAGGGAGCATAACGGCTTTTAAGCATAGCCGGAAGAAAGTGGTCACGGGCAGCATAGATAACCTGTTCTTTCTTTCACCAATAAAACTTGGATATATAGTGCATCTGCATTCATTTGTTACCTATACAACAAAATCAACAATGGAAATTGAGATAGATGTATCTTCTGAAAATGTCACTACCAGCAAGAGCAATGTTACAACAAGGGCGTTTTTTACATATGTTGCACTGGACGAAAACGGCCATGCAACAGAGATACCTGAGATAATACCGGAGAATGATATTGAACGTAAAAGATTCGTGGATGGCGAAAAGAGATTAGAACTCCGGCTTCAAGCCTTAAAATCTGTTAAAGCAGATTTGAAATAAGTGGTATAAGTGAATGGCAGCATCTACGAAAGGGAGTTAATGAATATACTCATAGGTACGAAAAACACACTGGATAGGATAACGAAAAATCTTGACCCCGTTTCAAAGGATGTGGTATATACAATGATGGATAAGCCATTTTACGTTGCCCGGGCAGCAGGTTCATTTGGTGCAGATCTTGTGGCACTGCGCGATGATTATTCTCTCGTAATTGAAGTAAAATCGTCTTCCAGATCACAATTAACATTCAGTGAAGCCTCCGGGACAAAACAGGACCAGGCCTTAAAACTCCATAACAGGTGTATTCTATCCGGGCTTTTCATAACATATGCCTACAGGTTAAAAAATTATAAAGGGGATTTCTGGAGATTTTTTTCAATAGAGAGCGATTACCAGTACAGGGGAAAAATGCGCGGACTTTATGAACTTCTCCCAAAGCAGGAAATAACTAGAACAGGAAATTATATACTGAGATGGGAGGGCGGATTGCCGCTCACCACCCTTGTCAATTATTTAAATTCATAAGGCTTTTTTTATTGAGTTATCAAGTATATCTATAGCCTCGTCAATCTGTTTCTCACTCACGATCAATGGAGGTATAAACCTTATGGCGCTCTCACCGGCACCCAGCAATATGAGCCCGTTTTTATAGGCATTCTCTATAGTTTTATCCCTGAGCCCACGGAAATGGGCTTTTGTCTTTCTATTTTTCACAAAGTCTATTGCCTGCATTAACCCGAGCCCCCGGACGTCCCCTATGCTATCATATTTTTCCTGCAATTCATGCAGCCTCTTATTAAGGTAATCTCCAACCTTTCTCGCGTTTTCAACCATATTTTTATTTTTTATTTCTTCTATGGTCGCACGGCTCGAAACAGAGGCAAGAAGGTTTCCGCCAAATGTGTTGGAATGCAACCCTGATTTCTCAAAATCATATTTGCTCTTTACAACAGATGCACCCATAGGTATTCCTGAGGCTATAGATTTGGCCACAGACATAATGTCAGGGTCAACACCAAAGTGTTCAGAAGCAAAGAAACGCCCGGTTCTGCCGAATCCAGTCTGTACCTCATCCATTATGTACAGTATTTCATTTTCATGGGCTAGCTCCATGAGTTTTTTGTGGAAATCCATGGGCGGCACAATATATCCGCCTTCACCCTGTATTGGCTCTACAAGTATAGCTGCAACAGAATTGGATGGTAAAAACTTTCCAAACACATAATCTTCCAGATAATCGATGGCTGCATTTGTCAGGTCTTCAGGCTCTTCATAGCCATCTATGTTGAATGGATTTCTATATGGGTCTGGAAATGGTATATGTGTAACACCACCCATTTCAGGGAAGAAACCCTCATGGTGCACGGGTTGTGATGCCGTAAATGACAGTGCCCCCATTGTTCTTCCATGGAATCCGCCTATGAATCCGATAAACTGTGGCCTTTTTGTATAGCTCCTTGCCAGTTTCAGTGATGCTTCATTGCTCTCGGCACCGCTGTTTGCATAAAAAACCTTTTTGTCATGGCTGCCAGGGGATACTCCTATCAGTGCCTTTGCTGCTTCTACCTGTTCTTCATAGTAAAAATCTGTTCCTGCAAAGTGCCACAATTTATGCAGCTGTTCCTGGACTTTTGAAATAACATATTCGTTGCCATAGCCTATATTTGTTGTACTTATTCCGCTGGAAAAGTCAAGAAAAACATTATCATCAACATCTTCAATATAACACCCCTGACCCCTGTATGCAACTACAGGCAATGACTTTGTGGACGTTGTCAGATATTTTTCATCCTCTGCCATAATTTTTTTTGCATTAGGCCCTGGTAGTTCAGTTGTTATTCTAACACCATTTAACAATACATCCTTTTCCATAAAATTATAATATTTAGACAGTTATATACTTTATCATGTGTACATTTTGTGCTATTTCTAATTAACAGAATAAAAAAATATAAAACTCCTTCGATTTAGGCTGTCATAATTTATATGTAGAAGATTCAAAAGTAAATACTAAAAATTTCATAGGTTAACCAAAATTATCAAAAGAAGTTTTATATAATTGATCTATAAAGATATATGGTTGGTACTTCAAATTCCCGGTATCAAATAAAATTTCTCCGCGATGAACTTACGGACATGATTTTCTATACTTATATGTATAGAAATACAGAAGATCCGGAACTTAAGGAGAACTTTAAGCAACTGGCTACTATAGAAAATGAACATGCAAATTTCTGGGGACAGTCATTGAAATCATCAAATGTAGACATAAATAAAATAACATACAGAAAAACCAAATATTTTTTTATGAAAATTATCCGGGCTATAGTGGGAAAAAATCTCATAATCAATCTCCTTGAACACGGTGAATATCAGTCTATCAGGAAATATAAAACCTATCTTGAAAGTTATAAGCAGGAAGATGATTATAAAAAAAAGGTAAATGACCTCATATCCTCTGAAATGCAGCATGAGGAGATATTTGCAAATAAAATATCAAAAAGTGTTAAAAACATTCAAAAAAGCAGGGATTTTTTATATGGCATGAGTGATGGCCTTGTTGAGGTCCTTGCAACCCTGGTCGGTTTGTCCGCAATAATCACAAGCCATATAGACATTGCATTGAGCGGGGTAGTTGTGGGTATAAGTGGAACATTCAGCATGACCCTGGGGGCATATCTTGCACAGAAATCTGAATCAGAATATAAAATTGCCATGCTTAACAGGAAACACATATTTTCCAGAAGCAAGGGTGTGGAAAACATGATCAATCAATACTCTTCAGAAGCCACAATTTCTGCACTCAATACAGCAATTTCCTATATAACAGGGGCGGTGATTCCCATATTGCCTTTTGTTTTTTTTCAAAAGTACATGGCGGTAGCACTTTCAGTAATACTTGTTTTCATAGCACAGATGATTTCCAATTCTATTGTGGCACTTTCACTCAACACACCTATTCTTAAATCCGGGCTCAGGGCCTCATTGTTAGCTCTCGGTGCTGCTGCAGCAACCTTTGCCGCTGGAGAAATATTCCATATAATATTCCACATTTCACTGCTGTGATAATGGATACTGGCAGGGGCCTGTTGCAAATAATATATGCATTGCAACAAAAATATTTATAATAGATATGACTATTAAAATCGTTGAACACAATAGAAGTAACGAATCTGTACAAACGTTATGGAACCACCACAGCACTTAATGGTATCAATTTATCTATTGCCGGCGGTCAGATATATGGCATTCTTGGACCCAATGGCTCCGGCAAAACAACATTATTGAAAATACTTGCAGGAATATTGCCACCTTCTTCAGGGGAAGTTGTGATTGATGGCATGAATCTTACCGGCAACTCAGACAATATAAAATCCATAACAGGGTATATACCGGAAACACCTGCATTATACGAATCACTCACCCCAATAGAATATTTCAACTTTCTTGCATCTGTGTTTAAAATCGATGATTCCGTTTTGAAAGAGCGGATAAATGCATTTTCCAATGCCCTTGAAATAGGGAAATACCTTAATGAATTCATAGGCTCATTATCGTTCGGGACAAAGCAAAAAGTGGCTATTATCGGATCTTTAATACACGATCCGAAAATAATTGTCATGGATGAAGGCATGAATGGTCTTGACCCGAAATCATCAAAAATTATTAAGGAACTATTAAAAGATATGACAGCAAAGGGCAAAACAGTAATTTTTTCCACTCATA
Source organism: Ferroplasma acidiphilum (assembly GCF_002078355.1). Classification (NCBI taxonomy): domain Archaea; kingdom Methanobacteriati; phylum Thermoplasmatota; class Thermoplasmata; order Thermoplasmatales; family Ferroplasmaceae; genus Ferroplasma; species Ferroplasma acidiphilum. The sequence goes on from NZ_CP015363.1 coordinate 57,368, forward strand.
TAATGGAAATAGCGGAAACCGTCTGCGATACCATTTCTATATTATATAACGGGAACATAGCCGGAACAGGCAATCTTGATCAATTAAAAAGTGAAGCAGGGTCAAACAACAGTGATCTTGAGGGGGTATTCCTTAAACTGACCGGAGACGAGGACCTTGACAATCTGCTTGACTCTCTGAGGGAATCTATAAAATGAAAAACCAGACATTATTCTTAAGCAAATTAATAATGGTTGAGCAACGGTATCTTGCTTTAAAAGATACCCCAAAATTTCAGCGGAGCGTAAATACCATAAATAAACAATCATACTTCACAAGAAATATATTGATGACATATATCGCAAATGCAATACTTTTTACAATGATTTTTGTGCTTCTTGATTCTGTTTATTTTGAAGAGAAGGATACAGCAGCGCTAGCTTCCTTCGGACTTATAGTATTTCTATATCTCTTCATAATAGGCATTTATAATTCCATCGTTTTTTTTAACTCTGTATATAGCAACAATATAATGGCCCCCCTGAAGTCAATTCCGATCAATGTCAATGTCAACGTCCCGTTTATATCATGGTTTATTTACAATTCATCATCATATATTTTTGTTGTTTTCCCATCTGCCATATTTTTTTATCTTCTCACAGATGACTATGAAACTATATTCCTGGCCATAATTTACGCTTTCCTTGTGCTCATGGTCAGTTTTATTATCTCATCCCTACTGTTTATATATTCCGGGAAAAAGGCAAAAACACACACATCAATTAAAAATGTAATTAAAATTCTGGTACTTTTCCTTTTCCTGGGGGCATTTTACCTTCTGATCGAAGACCCATCTTATTTTGGCTATGTTAGCAGTGCAATTGCCTCTCTTCCATATTATGTCAGAATATTTGCATTTCCAATAAATTTAGAATATATTGTATATTTAAATTATACCCTTCCTCTAATCTACAGGATAATAGAGATACTTTTATCACTTTTATTTCTTGTAATAGTGGTTTTCATATATTTTGCTTTAAGGGAGAAAATATACAATATTCTCATGACATCCGAGGAAAACGAATCAAGTGAAAAGGTATACTCAAACATAAAAGGGAATAAAATGCTTGCAGCTTTCCTTAAAAAGGATGCAAAAAGTACCTTCAGAAAACCCCAGAACCTATCATACATATTTCTGCCTGTACTATTTGTAATTCCATTTTTCCTTGGAGTTGGCATAGGAGATGGCTTCAGTTCTTCATTTTTTACCCTGCTTTACCTGGTAGAGTTTGTATCCTCATTTTACGCAATTTTTCTGCTTGTTGTTGAGGGAAAGGGTATTGAAGTTCTAAATTCATTGCCTATTAAGAAGCAGTCTATTGCCTTTTATAAGAGTATCTTTGGTTTAATTATATTCTCGGTTATTGCAATAGCATTCACGGTTGTGACCATAGTGATCAGCCACAAAATCGGGTTAATAGATCTTTTCGAACTCATTGATGCTATAACCCTGTTCTATATTATACTCACGGTAAACATAAATCGCCTCCTGAAAAAACTTCCGCCGGGAACATCAAACCTTAATTACTATTCCTTTGGAACCTATCCGATGCTATTTATATTTATTTTATCTATAATTTTACTTGGAATATCTGTCGGCCTGGCTCTGGGCCTATCATTTTTATTATTCCAAAGCATTCTTTATTATGCTTATACAGACCTGATTATAAATATCATTATGTTATTATTTTTTATTGCAAAGCCAAAAATTTTTAAAAATAACGAAAATGTTATAAATAGTTTATAAATAAACCTGCATCGTGATAATATGGTAGATGTTAAAGAAGTTCCTGCAGATTTATTGTTAAATAAGCTTGCATCAGAATTTAAAGAGAAAAATGTTGAGATACCGGACTGGGTAAATTACCTTAAGGATGGTATAGGGAAGGAACGTGCGTGGGTACAGGATGACTGGTACTATACAAGGCTAGCTTCCATTATGAGGAAGGTATATCTTAATACAAATATAGGAATATCAAGGCTTAGTCAGGAATATGGCAGCCGCCAGGATAGGGGCACCAAGAGATACCATCCCGTGCAGGGAAGCAGATTTATAATCAGGAATATACTTCAGTCCCTTGAGGCGCTAGGATATCTCAAGAAAGACACAAGGACAGGCAGGTCACTTACACCTGCAGGCCAGTCAATGCTTGATAAGGCAGCGAAGGAAGTAATGAAAAGCCTTGCCGAAAAGGATAAGGTTTTTGAAAAATACCTTTAATAAAAAATCTTATGAATATTGTATTAATATCTGGTAATGGTGTTGTAAATGGATAATGATGACGAGTTAAACAGGATAAGGCAAAGAAAACTCGAAGAAATGCAGAGAAATCAGCAGCAAGGCCAGTATGACGAGGAAAATAGGAAGCAGATCCAGGAGGAAGAAGCCAGAAGGCAACAGATATTACGCCAGATATTATCAACAGAAGCACGTGAAAGATTGAGCACACTTAAGCTTGTAAGGCCTGATCTGGTAAGCAATGTTGAAAATCAACTAATCCAGCTTGCCGGTATGGGCAGAATCAACAGGGTTATAGGCGATGAAGAATTAAAGGGAATACTTTCAAGATTGATAGGCAACACAAGGGAAACAAAGATCGAGAGGAGATGAATATGAGTAAAAACAAGCCACTTGGCAAGAAAATTAGATTAATGAAGCATGTAAATTCAAACAGGAGGGTTCCTGGATGGGTTATGATGAAAACCGACAGGAAAATGACACAGAACCCTAAAAGGAAGAACTGGAGAAGGTCCAACTTAAAACTATAGGTGTAAAAGATGGCAGAGAATAATGAATTATCAACAGAAGAGCTCATAACAGTATCACTCAGGGGCGCAAGGTCATCCTCAAGGCGCAGGAGAGCTGACACTGCTATAGGCATAATAAAAGAAGCAGTTTCAAGATATACAAAGTCAGAAGCAGAGAAGATATGGATAGATAATAAGGTAAATGAACTCATATGGGACAGAGGGAGAGAGCATATACCCACAAAGATAAGCCTGAAAATCATTAAACTGGAAGATGGCACAACAGAAATAATTCTCCCGTAATATTATGATTAAAAAATTATCCATATTCGAAAGTGATTTTATTGGCGTATACGCAAAGGTATTCAATGATTTTGCCTTTTTACCCAGAAATATACCGGAAGAAACGCGCCTCTCAATAGAGGAAACACTAAAGGTAAAAACCGCCGGCGTAATAGTTGATAACTTCAGCCTTATAGGCACAATGCTTGTCTTCAATTCAAATGGAATTGTAGTTTCAGGTCTCTCCAGCAAAGAGGATTTTTCAGGACTCGACCTTGGGGGGCGGAGACTGTTTTTTCTAAAAGACCGGTTAAACGCAATTGGAAATAATATTATAACCAGCGACAGGGCCGCAGTAATACACCCATCATTTACTGAATCTTCCGAGAAGGCAATAGCCGATACACTTGGCGTTGAGGTAATAAAAACAACAATTGCTGGAGTCAGTACAGTTGGAAGCGTCGCTGTTCTCAATAATAAAGGAATGCTTGTTTCTCCAGAAGCAAGCGAAGAAGAAATAAAAAATTTAAGCGATATATTTCATCTGCCTGTAAAAACAGGAACTGCTAATTATGGGAGTTATTACATCGGTGCATCAATTCTGGCAAATTCCAGCGGCATACTGGTTGGAAATGCTACTACATCAATAGAACTTGGAAGAATAGACGATATATTTTCATAATAGTTCAGATATTTTCGCCACAGATTCCAGTTTTATTCCATTTTCTTTTAAAAGCTCTTCTCCACCGGATTCCCTATCAACAACACATACAGCGTGGTCTACTATGGCCCCATTCTCTCTGAGTATCTTTGCAGTCTTTAATAATGAGTTTCCGGTAGTAACAACGTCTTCTATAAGGTCTACTCTGCTTCCAGAAATTATATTCCCCACTATCTGCTTTTTTGTACCATGCTCCCTTTCTCCCTTTCTTATTATTATATACGGTTTTCCGGTTTTTAATGATATTCCTACTATTAATGGGACAGCTCCAAGCTCCATTCCTGCAACAGTCCCGTATATGGTTTTCCCTGCCAGATCATCACAAATTTCAGACAATGTTGCAGGGTCTGTGCATGCTTCCTTGATATCCACATAATATGTTGATTTCTTTCCTGATGTCAGGGTAAAATCACCGAATTTTATCATCCCTGACTGTATAAATTTTTCCCTATCCATAGCTTCTGATTAAAACTGTTTATTTAATTATATGCCTGCCCTCGCATATCTATTATATATGCATAATAAATATACAACAATGGAGAGTAAGATTATATTTGCGCTGGATGTTTATGATTACAATACAGCTGTGGATCTGGCAAGAACTGTTGGAGAAAAGGTATTTGCAATAAAAATTAACTGGCCTGTAATTCTGGAAAATGGCATAAAAATTGTCCGGGACCTTTCTAAATATGCAAATATAATATGTGATTTTAAACTCGCAGATATAGATAATACTGTGAGCATGATCACAACAAAGGTAAAGGAATATGGCGGGTATGGTATAATCAGCCATTCATTTACCGGGTTAAATTCCTTGAAAGCTGTGGTTAAAAGCGCCGGAAATATGAAAGTATTTTCCGTTGTTTCAATGTCACAGGAGTCATATCTCGACAATATTACAGAGGAACTCATAAAAATATCAATGGAGGCTGGCGTGTACGGGCTGGTTGCACCCGGAAACCGCCCCTATTACCTTAAAAAAGTCAAAGAACTTTCAGAAGGATTAAAAATAATTTCCCCGGGTGTAGGTGCCCAGGGCGGTGATATAGTAAATGCAATGCTTTTGGGGTCTGACTATGTAATAATAGGAAGATCTATTTACAACTCCCCTGACCCGTTGGAAACCCTTGAAGGTTTTTCCAGCAGTATTAACAATAAATTAAATAAATAGAGTCACATATTATTATATGTATATTGGCGTTTTAAATTTCAAAGGCACAATAACAGGGAGTTCGCCGGGCACCTATATGCCTGCCCTGCGTTATATAGAAAGGAAAAACAAGGTAAAAGCATTGCTTATTGTTATAAACTCCGGAGGCGGGGATGCCAACGCCACAGAAATACTCTATAATCAATTAATGAAAATATCCAGTAAAAAACCGGTTTATGCCCTGATAGAGGGAATAGGCGCATCCGGAGCCTACTGGCTTGCATGTTCAGCAGAAAAAATATTTGCTATGCGGACATCGCTTGTGGGTTCAATCGGCGTTATAAGCATGTCACCTGACTTTTCAGAATTCCTTGATACCCTGGGCATAAAAATGAGGATAAATAAGGTTGGAAAATATAAGGATATAAATTCTCCATTCAGGCCAATGACGGAGGAGGAAAATACCATTTATAACAATATTATGAAGGACGTTTACTCAGTATTCAGGGAAGAGGTCAAGAAGAGAAGAAACCTTGGTGAAGATATCATGGAAGATATTGCAACCGGGCTTGTATTTTCTGCAGAACAGGCAAAGAAAAATGGGCTAATAGATGGAATAGCCAATCTGGAAACTGTGGTTGATGAATTAAAAGCAAAAACAGGAACAAATTCTATAAAAAATCTCACACCAAAAAGGCCATTTATTTCCCGTTTAATGTCCATGTCTTTCGAGGCTATATATAACGTTATAAAATAAATTTCCTGGAATTAGCTAGTGAATTCCATATTGCAATAATATCATTTCAGGAAGGACCTGTACACTTTTTTTATATTGCTGTATACTGGTGCAGTATTGCCGCCAAGGAGGTATGATATTCCGAAAGCCGCACCGAATCCAGTGCCTTCTTTTACATATCCTTCATCGTAATATTTCAATCCAGTTATCCCGGAAAAATTCATGTTTGCATATAATACGCTTTGCCCGGCAAGCTTTCTCATAAGTTTTTCCTTATCTTTCATAATATAGCCTGTTGTGAAGACATACCGGTTATTATTGCCATTTATCAACCTGTCAAGGTAAAAAACTGTTGCCATCTGGGTACCTCCTGCATAAAATAATGTTGATTTATTAATAACACTGCCAATACCCAGGGAAATTGCCATCATATAATCGCCGAATTCAGCCACGCTATCATTATAACCTGGCAACTTTCCAGTCCTCTCCAGTGCACGGGCTGTAAATGATTCTTTTATTGCATCTGGAGAATTTTTCATTGAACTGCTTGTCATTTCACCAATGCCAATAGAGGAAAGTACAGTGTGGGCAGTTGTGGTACCTCCAGGAACACTTTCTGCAAGAAATATAAATTTATACTTTCCATCAAGCAAATTCCCGAGATAACTCCCATAAGCCTTTGCCCTTTCATAAAATTGCAATGCCTTTTCCTTTGAGCCGTCACCCGCACTTCCCAGTGATGTTTTTATGAATGGAACTGCAGGATCCTGGATAAATCCAGCATCCATAATTAAGGTATTTATGCCCGATATTTCATTGGCCCCCCTTGTTATTATTGATGGTGTAGGAATGCCCTCTTCTGTCATTGGAACAACATCATAGCTTATGCATTTCCCTGCTGATATTATTTCAGAATCCAGTACCGGTGTCAGTTTGGTAAGCTCCGGAGACGCACCTGCCGCAGAAATACCGGGAATTGTTGATACCTGAGTTGTACCTCCAAGAAGAATATAAAGTATATCATGCCTATCTGTAATTTTGTTATAAACATTATTGCCTTCAACTATTTCCATAAATTGCCATTGCCGCGATATTATAATACTTCTGCTGAAATCATGTTTAAATTCATTAAAGGAAATTTTATTTAGAATAAGAGAAAGATATGCAACACAAACAGGACAAGCATTACTGGAATAACAAATATCAGCAGGGTTAAAACTGAGGAAAGGTAGTATATACGCATTGCTTTCTTTATATCATTAACACCGGGGGATTTTGCATCAGGATTTATTATGTATTCACCGGATTTCTCAAGCCTGATGCCAAGCACTTTAGCCATTGCCCCCATGCTGTATCCTGCATTCAGGCTGTCTGTTGTATTTACTATCCTGGTTTTTGCGTATTTAATGCCCAGAAGGAAAGCACTGATGCCGAATATAAATGGTGCCATTCTTGAAGTGATAAAGTTTGTAATAGAATCTCCAATTGCAGTGCACCTCCCGAATTCATAGTGGATATTGTCACGATATGCTATATTGGAATCCATAGTATTGATAACCCGGGCCACCATTGCACCAGCGATGCCAAAAAACGCATAGAAGAACATTGGAGTGAGATATCCATCTACAAAGCCTTCTGCAATAGTTTCTACTGCCGCAGATGCGATTTTGCCAGAATCCATACTGGAGGTGTCCCTCCGGACAACCAAGGATGTGTATTTTTTAGCAGAATCCAGATCACCTTTTTCCAGTGCATTTATAATTCTGTTTACATGTGTTCCCATACCCCTTATAGAAAATGTACTTTTAAGGAAATATATATAGATAAAAGCGAAAAGAATAAGCAATATAGTATTTTTGGCTATGTATAATAAATACAGTACGGCAAGCAATGGAACCGTATTTATAAGTATAATAGAAATAAGAAAAAAACATCCGGCTGCTATTTTATTATTCTTTGAAATAAACCGTGTTTTTAGATTTGATATTGTAATGCCTATAAAAACTACGGGGTGTATCCTGTTTTGAGGCTCCCCTATAACAACATCAAATAAAATAGAAAAGAATAAAATTAATAATGCCAGGACAAGCAATTCAATCATAATATCAAATCTTCTAGCAGTTCCATATTCATATTCCCGGTAAATAGCTTTGAGGTTGCAGCTATATTTTTAATCATGGTTTTTCTGTAATCTCCACTCTCAATATTCAGCAGGCGATTCAGTAATGCCCTATTCTCAAATATTCCGTGTATGTTTGTCCCATATATATTTCCACGCACAGACCCCTCAGGCTTTCCATCAATGTATGCCAGGGGCGGCTCCATATTCCTCACTATTGACCCATAATGTATTTCGTAACCTTCTCCATGAATTCCACCTGGAAAAATCTTATCATTCAGGGTGTAGTTCACAGCACCTGTAATCTTTTTATTTTTAAATTCTGTATCTATATCCAGTATTTCCAGGCATTTTATTTCCCTTTCCCCGGATTCCACATTATCATTATCTATGACCCGCTTGCCCAGCATCTGATACCCGCCACATATGCCAATTATTGTTTTCGTTGCCTGAAGTGATATCAATTTGCTGGCTATCCCATATTTTTCCATATAATGAAGATCCTCACCCACAAGTTTTGATCCTGGCAATATTATAACATCGCATCTGTCCAGTGCATCAATGTTGTCCTTATCCACGAATGTGAATCCAATATTGAGCAGGTAAAATGGGTCAAAATCGCTGTAAACTTCCATATGTGGATATTTTATTATGCAGATTCTATGGTTCTGTATAGCCGGCTTATTATAATTCAATGAATCTTCACCTGGAAGGGAAATACCAGAATATGGGATAACCCCAATAACCTTCTTTCCTGTCAGTTCCTCCAGCTTTAATATTCCTGGAGAAAGCATATCAGAATTTCCCCTCATCCTGTTTATTACCAGGTATTTTACAAGATTACTATCAGGCATGAGTTTTACAGTGCCATAAAGGGATGCAAAGACGCCTCCCTTCTCAATATCTGAAATTAGAATTGCAGGGGTACCGTACATACTGGAAACATATGAATTTGCAAAATCACGATCCTGCATATTTATCTCTGCAGCTGAACCTGCACCTTCAGATATTATAATGTCATATTCACCGGAAAGCCTATCTATTGCACCCTTTATTATTGCTTCAGCATTATTTTTCAGGTAACTGTAATACTCTTCTATTTTCATGCTTCCTATAGATTTCCCTTCTACTACAATCTGTGATTTTCCCATTCCTTCCGGTTTTATAAGAAACGGATTCATATATTTAGAAGGCTCTGCACCCGCAGCAATAGCCTGAAGCCACTGGGCCCTTGATATTTCAGAAGAATCCTTTAAAGATATGGAGTTCAGGGACATATTTACTGCCTTAAACGGTGCAACTCTATAGCCTTTTCTGGAGAAATAATAACACAGGGACATAGCCAGTGTGCTTTTCCCTGAATCAGAGGAGGTTCCGAGAACCTGTATCATTTTAACCATGTATGTCACCGGTATAATAACTTAAGGCGTTAATTAAAACTTTATTTTTAACCCTTTTTTTTACACTTATTCTCATATAGTTGCTTCCGAACTCATTGTAATCATCCAGTAGCCTTATCATTATATTTTTACCTGCTAGATAGGCTTTAAGCTGGGGGCCATCAATATTGCCTGGCAATTGAAATGTTATGTAGTTTGCCCTTGGCTTCCCTACAGTACGGAAACCCATATTTTTAAGAGATTTTATAAGATAATTTCTTTCTGTTTCTGTGCTCCTGGCCACATTGCTTAAATCCTGTATGTTCCCATCTATATATGCAAGGGCTGCCTGATTGATTCTCCAGGGTTCAAGCTTCTCTTCAATATTGTGTATTGTTGTACTGTTAGATGCAATATACCCTAGCCTTAATCCCGGAATGGAAAGTATTTTTGTCATGGACCTGCCGATTATAACATTGTTATATTTTTCAATTAATTCTCTTTCTATTATTTCCCTATCATTTACAAACCATATGAATGACTCATCCAGAAATACTGTTGAATTTTTCTTCATTGCAATTTCTATTATAGTATAAATGCTGCTGGAACTCATCAACTGACCGGTAGGGCTATCAGGATATACAAGAAATAACGCTTCAAAATTGAAATTACTTAAAATCTCAGGATGGCCATTTAGAACATTAAAGGGAATAATTATTCTCTTTCCCTCAATTTGAGGTTTCAGATATTCTGTAAAGGAAGGAGAAATAATAATTACATTGCCTTTAATTGATGCCAGGAAAGTATGAATGAATGCTGTAAGCCCTGAAACCAGAGAAATATTAGCCGGATTAAACTCATTGCTCGCCAGGATCTTTTTATACGCAGCCAGGTTTGTCTCCGGATAGTTTTCTATATATTCTTTTTTTATAATAAAATTTTTAATCCTGTTAAAATCACTTATACTGGCTGAGAAATCCAGTATACTGGACAAACTTGCCTGATTTTCCCGGGCAAAGTCGTATATGTTGCCACCATGCATTTTTGTTTATCATTATTTGTTATATAATTTTATATAATTTTAAAGCAAATTTATAATATTGTTGTATTTGTTAGTTAACAGTAATACTTATATAGTCTTTTTAAATACAAATTTTAATTGCAGATATATGTGAAATGGATTTTTACTAATCCTTCCGTATTATCTGAAATAAGATATCGAAGTGTTAGCATGACAGACCTTTTGGAAGATTTTGAGACAAAAAAAGAGGCAATCAGAGATGAAGTAGAACTCCATATTAAAAAGCGAGATGAAGCCAATGCAGAAGCCCAGAAGTACGCGAAGATCCGTGATGAGTTAAATCAGAAAACCCACGAAATGCGTGAACACGCAAAGGAAAAAATCGCTGAAAAAAATGAGTTAATTGAGAAAATTAAAACTTTGAGGGACGAAAAGGAAGTTCATTACAAAAATCTTTCTGAATTGAAAAAGCAGCTACGTGAGTACAGGTCAAGCCTTGGTACCAATATTGATATTAAGGACATTAAAGCTAAAGAGAAAGAGTTGCAGTACCTTGAGAGAAGGCAGCAGACAACCGAGTTGAAAAAGGACGAAGAAAATAAAATCATTGTTGAAATAAGAAGGTTAAACAATGAAATAAAAAAGTCAAAAACACTCAGGGAGCAGGAACTTTTAAAGAATGGCGATGTAAAGGAACTTACTGACAAGATCAATGAAGAAAGGACTGTAGGAGAAGAATATAAAAAGGAAATAGAAGATCTGTCAAACAGGATCTCACAGCTCAGTGATGAAATTAACGATGAACTCCAAAAGCTTGATGAGGTTCGCAAGGTCGCTGACGAGAATCACGAAACATTTATTAAATATAGCCAGGAGTCCGAAGCAGAACACGCAGCTTTCCTGAAGGCAAAAATAGAGCTCAAGGACATGGAGAAGGCTATATATTCCATAAGGAATAAATCCAAGGTCACAAAGAGAAAGGAAAAGGAATCTGAACTCCAGGAAAAGGCTTCTGAACTTTATGAGAAATTCAAGGCCGGAGAGCAGCTAACTACCGAGGACCTTTTAATATTGCAGAAGGCAGGTTTCCTTTAATCCTGTTTTTAGTTTGTATATTACATTTACCAGCAATTTTCCATATTTTATAACTTATTTTAAGTGGAACAAGGATTTAGATTTATTAGCAATATGGGTTGCATACTCCTGGCTCCAGATTTCAAATTAAATTATAGAAATGTTGTTGATTGAACTATCTTAAACATAATATGGCAAAATTAAAATGATAGACTAAATAATGTACCGGCTATAAACTCAGGTGGCGGTATTAAAATGCAAGGGAAAAACGGCAGTTCAAATAGTTTATATGCAGGAATTCTCCTGATATTATCGGGATTTGCCATTCTTTTTACCCTAGCAGTAGAAGGACTCGCCAGGGCAGGTTTTTTGCTTTTCTTTCCCTTTATAGTTAGCAGCAGCCCTCTGGCATTTATCCCGTTTATCCTCATTTTCTCCGGAATCATTTTACTGTTTATCTCTTTTCCTTTAAATTTGAATAAAGAATACGATAGGGAATATGGTATATACACAGAACCAGAACATGTAGTGTGTTGCATAATTCATTCTAATTTAATAATTATTCCATAATAAATTTAAAACTTAAAAGGTAAACCCCTATATAGTGAAATATAGGGGCGATTTGCTTTGACACCACAAATCAATAATAAAATAAATAGAAGTATAAAAAGATACTGGATTGGTTCCAACAGAAGATGGGAAAAGTATAATGAATCACTTGTAGACAGGGTGGAATACCTTACAGATCTGTCATTTATAAAGGATTATGATACTCTATTAGAGGAAAAGAATAGTGGAAAAATAGGCCATCCATACAAAGTACCCGATGCATTGATAATGTATTTAGCGAGATTAAGATCTATATTTAATGTACCGTTCAGGTCACTTGAAGGGATATTGAGATCCTTAGCGATTATAACAGGAATAAAATCAATATCATACAGTGAAATATTCAGGAGGATAAGGAGAATTAAGCCTGAATTGAATAATATTAACAATAAACTGGATTGCATTATAGATTCTACTGGATATAAAATAACAATAAGGGGAGATTACTTAGGCCATAAATGGCATAAGAAAAGGAAGGGGTGGCTCAAATTACATGTAATAATATCATTGAAGGATGTTAATGTATTATCATTCACTATAACAGATGAGCATACACATGATTCTAAAGCTGCTAGAAAACTATTGAGTAAAATGAAAAATAATATTCTAAGAATATTTGGGGATAGGGGATATGATTCAAAATATATCTACAATATGTTCGGATATAATGCAGTAATACCCCCCAGGAAAAATGCCTCTACTAAATCCAGAGGTTCATCCACAAGGGCCAAGATTGTAAGATTTATAAAAAAGAATTCCATGGAACAGTGGAAGGAGAATAATAGCTATGGTAAAAGGTGGATTGTAGAAATATATTTTTCAGGATTAAAAAGAGTAATGACAGAGGTTATTAAAGCTAAGAAAATAGAGTATATTATACAGGAATTAGCTCTTAAGGTTGTTAATTACAATATTATGAGGGGGATGACACATGCCTATTAATTATGCAACACACTACAGAACATGAAAAAGAGGAAAAGGAATCACATTTTGGCGGTTTCCTGATGATAGGCCCGATTCCTGTAATATTCGGAAATGATAAAAAGATGGTTTATATATCAATTGCCGTGGCAATATTCATCATAGCATTATACCTATCATTTACATTTCATCTTCTATAACTTTGGATGCAAGTGAAACATTATATATTCTCGATTTTCCACGTAAATCCATATCCGGAGCAATTATGCTGTCCACGATTTCCGAGTTTTCACCTATTACACAATTTCTCATTATCACAGAATTCCTGATTTTGGTATTTTCCCTGACAGTAACATTATCCATCAACAGAGAATTTGTTATTTCAACATTATTTCCAATATTTTCGTTATCATAAAGGGCTGAATCTTTGATGTGAACATTATCACCTGCCTTTATGTTTCTTCCTATATAACATTTCTCTATCCCGGTATTATGGATTCCTGCCATATCAAGTATTATATTCTTCCCTTTTATCAAATCCCCATCGCTTAATTTGCCATATTTCTCCACCATAATCTGGTTTGCAGTTATAAGGTCATTAGGCCTTCCAGTATCAAGCCACACACCCTTTCCCATATAACCATATATATCTATGTTTCTCTTCATAAGTTCCGGAAACAGGTCCTTGGCAAAATCATAGGGCATTGTTGTTATATAATCCAGAATTTCCGGTTCTATAACGTAAATTCCCGTACTGGCAATATGGGAAAATGTCTGGTCCCTGTCCGGTTTTTCCAAAAATCTAACAATCCTGTTATTTTCCATTTCCACTATTCCAAATTGCCTCGGATCTTCTACTTCAGTTAAGACTATTGTTACCATTGCCTTATTTTTTTTATGAAAATTTATTATATCTGAAATATTAAAATCAGAAAGTATGTCTCCGCTTCCAACAATTAAAGTATCATCTATAAAATTTGAGACCATTTTTACGCTTCCAGCTGTTCCTGCGGGTTCTTTCTCTACTGAGAAGAGTATAGCCTGGTCATTATGCCTGTTTTCTATAATGCTTGTTATCAGCGAACTGAATTTATATCCTGTTGTGATTATAACATCTTTTATTCCGGCATTGTAATAAGAGTCCAGCAAATACAGCATGCATGGTTTGCCAGCAATTGGAACTACAGGCTTTGGAATTGAATATGTTATAGGCCTTAAGCGGGTACCCTTCCCGCCTGCCATAACAACAGCTTTAATACTCATAAAATTGGATAATATAATCATTTATATTATTTTGTATTATATATACTGGAATGCAGGTTTATGCAGCAATATGCGAATAAGAATTTATTGTAAGGCGTATATAACCGGCATAAATAACATTAATTTCTTATATAACATAGTTGAACATATTATGGTCAGCTGGTTTATAAAATAAATAATCATGATTATTATATTTTCCAGGTATCTGTAAAGCCACGCAACCTGATGTTAACGATATTATAGCATACAGCCGGTTTCTCCTCCTGCCTCTGTTAATTTATCCTGTGTACCCGGAGCCTTTGCCGGCCTTTTGGCCATGTATATATGCCACTATTAGAAAACCTTAATTATCCAATTTTAAATAACGTCTGCATGAAATCCAGCATGCCAGATCCCGAGACTTATCCAAAAAAACCAAGGTCTACAAGAAAAAAATGGTATGCTGTAATTATAGTTCTCGTACTTATAATATCATCATTAGGGGTCCTTTCTCTATTACACCCTGAATCTAAATCTCCTGATATTTCTGTGGATACCGCTCCAAATTATCTGAAAACCGGGAGTAACTATACCATATCACTGAAAGCAAATGAGCCCTATAAAACGCTGACAATTTTCTGGGGAGACGGCAACAGTACAGCATTAAATTATACACAGGAAACAGTATCAGTATCGCACATGTATGATAGTCCTGGCATATACTATATATACTACATAGCAAATTTTACATCAGGGCCGGAGGAATTCAACACATACATCCCTGTTTATGTTGAAAGTGCAGGCACCGGCAATAGAACGGCGGAAGGGACACTCACAATCCTGAAAAGCTCTATTTCTCCTGTAGTCGCAAACTCTAATATATATAGCAATAACACAACTATAGGAATGAATATCAGCAATGCAGGAAACCCCTCAAATTCAACATTTACAATAGTAAACCAGACATTGTATGTTTATAAAAATGGGGGTTTAAATAAAACACTTTCTCCTGGAAATAATGACACACTTACAGTTAATACCGGATATTATATGCTAAAACTTTCAACTATTACAGGCAATAAGGCCGGAACAAATTATACAACTTATTATTACATGGATATTCCGGTAAATCCAGCCGCGAAACTATATATTAATACCGTTAACAATTCAATAGTGATGGATAGCCTTACGCCATACGCAAATCTTAATCCCCAGGAAGCTTATACAACATCTGAACTTGAAATACTTGGCAATATAGAGGAAACCCTTGTGGGAAATGGCAGTTCCGGGTACTTCCCTGAAATTGCTGCTTCCCTCCCATCCCCACATGGGAAGAGCTATACTTTCAATATAAGCAGCAAGGCTAAATTTTCTACAGGGCAACCGGTAACTGCTTACGATGTTTATTATTCACTTGTTATGGACCTCCTTCTGGAAAATAAAGAGCCACAGACCCCTGGATGGCTACTTGCCCAGTATCTCTTGCCTGGGAATTACCATAGCACAGATAATTATACAAATATAAAGAATGCAATAGCATATAATAATTCCACACAGACTGTCACCCTGAATTTTACAGCAAAACTTCAACCAGATACAGTATTCAGCATACTTTCTTCTCCCGGGACATTTATATCTTCATATTCTTATTTAGTGCAGAACGGTGAAAATTTAACATTGTCGCCAGCAGGGGTTAGGGCGTTTGAGAACAGCAATAAAACATATGCAATGTCGGGTGCCATTTCAGATGGTCCCTATATGATATTATCTTCAGTTCCGGGTGAATACATCACAATGGTAAGAAACCCGTTTTTCATTGGAAATGCCAATAACAGCGTTCCTACAATAAATTCAGTTACAATTGATTACATAAGCCAGTATTCATCTATTTATCAGGATTTAAGATTTAATACTTCCCAGCTGGCTATTTTCCCTGATACATATCCATATACTTCATATTTAACAACTGTTAAACCATATAATAATTCCTATAACGTTTCAACCATATACGACTTTAATGCCAATGTAAATAAAACTATTCTGGGAAAATATACAGACCAGGTAAATTTCCCCGCAAACTTATTTTCTAACATAACTGTCAGAGAGGCTTTCATGGAAGCCTATCCTGGAAATAATTTAACATCCGCGGAGGCTTTGTGGAAGTCATTTATTAGCAATACAACTACCTCGAGCAGGTTCCATATTGATCCCTCCGGGAAGTATAATAACAAACCGCTGGAGATCCCTATATTTGCCATGCCGCTGGTTTCCGGTCCAAATCTGTCCCAATTTGCCGCGAACCTTAAGGAAATGACAAATAATAGCTCCAGTTTTTCCATTGTTACAGAGCCAGTGTCGTTCTTCAATGAATACACATATTCAGGATTGAACCCTATGCCTATATATGAAACTATAACTGCAGAAAACATGAATTTATCCGCATATTATAGTTACCTGGGCAGCACTATGAACTATACCCACGCCTACAATAATGGATTCAGCAATTATTCATTTGCTGCAAGCCATATGAACCAGTCAATTATTATGAGCCAGTTAAATTCCAATATATCCAGCTTAGTTATGAATTATAACCAGACCAATCTCAATAAAACAAAATCACTTATGAACAGCCTTTATCTGTACATAAATACCTCCAGGAGCATAAATACGAAGCTTTACCTGCAAAATTATATAACTGCCGGGAACGGCACATTCGATAGCCAGGGAATTGTTATTTTCAACAGGCTTTCGATGTAGCCCTATGCCCTTATAACCCTGTCAAATATTCTATTTTTGTTTTCAGCAACTTCATCATCTGTACAGATATACAGGCATGCCATATTCTGTATCGATTTAAGCCGTTTTATGAATTCAACAATTTCTGTTGCATGACCTGGATTAAGGGTAATATCGGCAATTATAACACTTTTTCCTGTTAGAAACGCAAGGCAGGTCAAAAGCTTGTAGAGGTCTGAAATATTTGCATCTGTGGGAAATATGTCATAGATGCCTTCTTCATATTGAATGCCTGTAATGTTCATATAACTTTTAACCAGATTAATAATTTCAATTTTTAAAATATTTTCACTGTATGATTTTGCAACCTTAAAATTCATAAAATTGAAATCCTTCCTTCCCTTTTTCATAACGGACTCCCTCTTCTTATGGATTTTATGGCATGATTCTCCATTTACGTTGCATTCACAAATTTCTCCATTAAGCCCGTCAAGAGTTAACCTGTATCTGTAATAATTCCTCAACATAACCATATCAGCCAGATTAACACCGGTTTTTTCACCTATCATCAGAGCTGCTAGCAAATTTTCCCTATCTTTCGATTCTGATTTAAGGATATTATACATTTCTGTATACTTTGGGAGAACGCCAAAATCCTGTGATTTTATAATTGCATAGGTAAGCTTATCTTCTGCAGCATCAAAATTTTTTATAATTTCCCTTATTTCAACAAGCTTAATCATTTCCCTCCTTATTATGGCATTAAGTGCCTCAATCCTCGTCTGATATGGGACAAAATCAAGTATCTGGCTGGAAATCTTTATTCCGGGATCGAAAGCATCCAAGGGATCAGGCGGTATGGGAAATATATCGCCCAGTAAGCGCCCCAGGATCCCTATCCTGTTCCCGTTGACCCTGAACTTTTTTATTTTAGTTATAAGTTCAACCATGTCCCTTCCACCGTGCATCAATTTGCCACCCGGTTCCATATTGTTAAATATATCAAAAACAAAAAGCCCTGTTATTCTAGAAATATTCCTATTTCTGGAATATAAGAGCACATCGCAATCCCATCCCAGATCAATATTCAGGTTTTCTATCTCAGTGATTCCGTTTAATTTTATGCTAAATTCCCTGAAAGAAATAGAATTTTCATTTTCCTGATTATCATATTGTGGCATCGTCCGTACCCCCGTTCAGTTCATAGCTTAAAAGCGCAGCAAATCCAATAAACACTGTAATAAACGCAAGTGGAAAAATTATTACCCACCAGACACCGGATTGGATAAAAGTGCTTATGTTTCCATTGAGGTACATTATATTGCCTATATCCACTATGAAAGGATTATGAAAATAGAACCCGAAATAGGTAATTATTGTAACCACACCTGTAATGGCACCTAAATCAGTAATAAAATACGGCGCAAAGCCAGCCAGAATTTTTTTATAACTGTATTGTTGCCTGTTTCCAGTATTATCATCAAAAAATTTTATGGACCTTAAAATGTAGAATGGAGACCATCCGGTAGAAATTGCAATAATTATTCCGATCTCCATGGGCCTGGCGACATAGAGCACCAGAAGCATAACCAGTATATATGGGGCACTGGAGAAAATCTTCGTTATATAAATTATGGCTTTTCTGTAACCCCCCCCAATTTTTGCTGCTGTAAAGCCAATTGCGATTCCTGCTACGGATGAAATCAATAATGACGCAAGCATCACCGTGAAATCAAATTTTAATGAACCAAGAAGGGCGGGCAATAGCATTATGCTGTCATATGTTGTTCCAAGGTATAATTCCCATCCAGAGGATAATGAAGGCGAGTGTGGTGCAATACCATTGCCGTATCTGAATGAAAGGAGTGTGCTGAGATTATGGACACCAAGATACTCTGGATATACAATATCCAGAACAAAGACCAGCAAATAAAGAAAGATCACCAGAGAACTTATAAATATCAAGGCCCGCCTTAAATTAATCCGCATGTTTGACCTCCCTGTTCAGCAAATCTATAATGGCATCAAATATAATTACTATTATAGCAAGCATAAATACACTGTATAGCCCCCCCATAAACCCGAAATTATAATTCATAAACGAATAAACTGCAAACTCCCCGAGGTTCATATATGAGAAAACGAAACTTATAAGAACCAGCCCGCCAATAAATATGAGGAATACCGGTTTTAATTCCTCAAGAAGCCTGGAACGAATGCCCCTTTTTACATATAATATGTAATTATCCCTGAACGCATCCCTTGTTGTTCCGGCCCTCATGAAACTGCTGTTGTACACTATAGATGCTTCATGGCTTATATATACACTAAGGTATATGGTGGTTGGCACTAACAGGGCTATAAATGGCATTACCATATGTTTCAGATAATCAAATAACACAACAGGTGAATGGTGTATAAGGCTATCCAGAATAATTATGTTTGTCGGGGATGTAATAAATAGCCCCTGCCCGGAATATGAAATCCAGCTATGCCCTATAATTGAATGTATTGAGAGTATGCTACCTGAGGGAAACCACCCCATGATTCCTGCAAAGACAGTAACGAGCGTAAGCCCTGATACCATGTAAAGAAATAGCAGCGGAAATATGCTCATGCTTAACCTTCTTACCGTTCTGAATGCTGTTCCTGAGTAGAAACCAATCAGATAGGCAAGTGCATATGATATAAGGAATGTGATAACCAGGAAAAATATTGTTTCAGGAAGAATAATTGAGACTGCACTTTTTACTGTGCCTGAATAAATCAAAGTATTCACGTTTCCCATTTTTCCGGTGATAAGGGCATAAAGAAAATAAAAATACTGGAAAAAATCATTTTCATGCAATCCAAGGGCGTTGATGGAAGTTCCGGGATAATCTTTTTTTAATATGATGACCGGAACAAATTTATAAATAATAAACAGGAGTATAGTAAAACCTATAAATATGAAAAAGTATTTTGCAAGAATATTTACAGGTTTCTGATTTTCCATTATAAATTGCTGATAAGATTGATAAATTTAAATGTTTATGTCAGACAGCATAAGCCTAATCTCCATTCCACCCAGATGTAAAATATGTCATCAGCACATCATCAACATACCTGTCGCCAATCAGAAATTGCCGCTTCCTTACACCTTCATACTGGAACCCGAGATTCCTGTAAGCCTGAATTGCGTGGACGTTACTGGAAAATACCTCAAGGTTTATTTTCTCTATACCCTGCTGCTTTGACCATGAAATTGCATCCCGTATCATCCCTGTACCCATGCCCATATGCCGGTATTCTTTTCTTATTGCAATTCCCAGGGATGCAACGTGCCTGTTTTTCCTGTACATGCCCCTCTGGATTGTTGTCACCCCGGCAATTTTGCCATTCAACTCGCAGACAAGTGTCAGGTCATCCTTATTCTTTAGTCTTTCCCGTTCTCCCCGCTCTGTCAATAAATAATATTCACTCACAAGGTAAATTTTTTCATCCATGACGCTTTGCATGCATTCTATAATTCCCTTGGCATCCTCAGGGACTCCTCTCCTTATGGCATAATTTTCAACTGCCCCGTCTCTTTTTAATATCATGATGATTCTAAAATGTTTTTCAATTCCCTGTAAATCTTCTCTATGTCCTCGGAACTTTCCCTTGCAGCTTTCAGTATCTGATCCTTATTACCCAGGAAATCAGAGGTCAGAATAGCGCCCTCCCTTGATGCCTCAATAATTCCCTCGTGTTCCAGAATTCTGAGGGAATACCTGATTTTATGTTCCGGTATCCCCGTCTGCTGGGACATTTTAATTATACCCAATGGCTGTTCCATAAGCAATGTTTTAATTATAGTCATATGCCGTTCCAGGGTTTCTATATTTTCCCGGATTTCCTTAAAAATCGAATAGTCATTCATGGTAACAAATAACAAGGCATTATTTATTACTTTTTAAAATAACCAAATTTAGGAATTTTTGATGGTTTCAGAGCTATAAATAACCTTATCCTTGTCTGTTATTGTAAACTTTGCTGTGGTATCAACAAGGGCACGTATCTTCTCAATCCTTTCCTCAATATACTCATCATATTTGTCAGGGTTTTTTGAATTTGCCTTAATTTTCAGCGTGTTATGCAGCAACGCAATCTGCAGTCGTATTTCGAATTGCTTCCGTTCATTAAAATTATTTATGTCAAAAGCCTTAACCATTTAGCCCTTATTACTTTATTATTTTATTAATTTTTCCTATTTACGATTATCTGATGCTGGAAAACAGTTATGTTTGATAATGTAATTTAGCATAAATGGTACAGGTAAAAAAAATTGATGATTACCGGTATGAAATACCAAGAACCGGCAATATGCGTGTTCCAGGAACTATTTATATCAGTCAGGATCTTCTTGGAAATTTTACCGACGATGAACCCATAAAACAGGTAATGCATGTGGCATCCCTTCCCGGTATAGTAAAAAGCTCAATGGCAATGCCGGATATACATTTAGGTTATGGTTTCCCAATAGGTGGCGTGGCTGCCTTCGATTACGATGATGGGATAATATCCCCCGGTGGCGTTGGCTATGATATAAATTGTGGTGTTTCGCTTATAACTACTAACATAGATTATGATGAAGCCCGCGATAAAATAAATATCCTTCTGGATGAAATAAATAAAACTGTACCGGCAGGAATTGATTATAAATCCAGTTTCCGTATAAGTATTGATGATGAAAATGAAATTCTGTCATCCGGAATTGAATGGGCATACAATAATGGGTATGCAACCAGGGAAGATATAGAAAGAACGGAAGAAAATGGAAAAATGCTTTCAGACATATCGGGCGTAAGTGAAAAGGCAATAAAAAGGGGCAAAAATGAACTGGGAACACTGGGGGCAGGAAACCACTTTCTTGAAATGGACCGCATAGAGAGTATAATGGATGAAGCAAAGGCAAAGAAATTCGGGATTAATAATAAAAATAACCTTGCCATAATGGTACATACCGGATCCCGCGGGCTTGGGCATCAGGTGGCTACTGACTATTTAATGCGCCTGAATGAGGAGGACAGCAGCATTAAAAGCGAAGATGACCGGCAGCTCATATCTGCATACATACATAGCAGGACCGGGCAGGATTATATAAATGCAATGAATGCAGCTGCAAATTTCGGGTTTGTAAACAGGCAGATTATTACATATAAAATCAGAAAAGCCTTCGAAAAAATATTCGGTGAAGATTTCGAACATCTTGGAATAGAAACACTATATAGCCTGGCACATAACATGGCTAAGGCAGAAATGCATAATGTAGATGGCAATAAGAGAAAGTTAATGGTGCACAGGAAAGGCGCAACACGTGCTCTGCCAGCCTATGCCTCTTCAGGATATTTTAACGAAACAGGCCATCCGGTTATAATTCCAGGCAACATGGGTGGCCCATCCTATGTGATGGTAGGCATGCCAGGAAATGAGGAAATAACATTTTCCAGTTCATGCCACGGAGCCGGAAGAGTTTTGAGCAGAAAAAGGGCTAATGAGCAGTTCAATGCAGAAGATGTTGAAATGGAATTAAAATCACGTGGAATATACCTGCGCGCTACAACAAAAAAAGCTATAATTGAGGAATCCCCTGGAAGCTATAAAAACATTGATGAGGTGGTGAGGGTAATTAACGGTGCAAAAATAGCTGCGCCCGTAGCAAGGCTAATGCCTGTAGCGGTCATGAAAGGATAGGATTATCGTTGTAACAATTATATATTTCTCATATTACTGTTTTCCCTAGAACTGCATTTATATTCTTTACCTTTGTATATAAATTCTGGAATTGCGGGACGGTAAGTTGCTGGGCTGAATCACTGAGTGCCTTTGGTGGGTCAGGATGGACTTCTATCATCAGGCCATCAGCGCCTGCGGCTGTACCACCCAGTGCCAGTGGTTCTACATATCTGTTAACCCCTGCCGGGTGGCTCGGATCTATTATCACCGGGTATTCAGTTTTTTCATGCAGGACAGGAATGGCTGAGATATCAAGTGTAAACCTTGTCGATTGTTCAAATGTCCTTATTCCACGTTCTGAAAACATAATCCTCTTATTGCCATTCATGGAAAGATACTTTGAAGATGATATCAGTTCATCAACAGTATTCCCGAACCCTCTCTTCAACAGTACCGGTTTATCGTACCTGCTAATCTTTTTAAGGAGTGAAAAATTCTGTGAATTTCTTGATCCTACCTGGAGAATATCTGCATATTCTGCAACAAGTGGCAATTCATCCATGTCCATAACCTCGGTTATAATTGCCATTCCTGTGGCATCCCTTGCCTTAGCCAGCAATTTTAGCCCTTCTTCTCCAAGGCCCTGGAAGGAATCAGGGCATGTTCTTGGTTTGAATGCGCCTCCTCTCAGCACATTGACCCCAATTTTCCTTAATTGCGTGGCAACCCTGATAATCTGTTCCTCACTTTCAACGGAGCATGGCCCTGCTATCATGAGAAATTTATCATCTGTAAGCCTGATTTCGTCATTTATTTTTATGTCAACCATATTACCACCTTATCGTATCGCCGGAAAGTAATGATGACCCTATGAGCAGCCCCTGGTATTTTTCTATATGGAGCTTATTTATGTTTTCATGGTTTATGCCGCTTTCCAGTACTACTGGAAGCCCGTATGATTTAAGGTTATCATACATTTCCTCTGAGTTATCCTCCATTTTCAATGTTTTCAGGTTTCTTCTATTATATCCCAGTATTACATTCTCATCCGGGAATATGTTTTTTGCACTGGCAGGATCATGTACTTCCACCAGGGCATCCATCCCTATTTTTTTTCCATACTGCACCAGCTTTTTTATTCTGTTGTAATCAAGGAAATCGCATATAAGCAGGAAGGCATCTCCACCTGACATATATGAGGATTTTATCATGGATTCACTGGAGATAAAATCCTTAATGAGGATTGGTTTGTTATAGCATTGCACGGCTTCCGCATCTAACGGTGTTCCACCAAAGTATTGAGCTTCCGTTAAAATACTGATTCCAGCGATGATTCTCTGTATACCATCAAAGTATTTAAGTATGTCAGTATTTGATTTATTGCTGAAACCTGATGGTGATTTCCTCTTGTACTCAGCTATGATCCCGGGACCGTTTTGATTTTTCTCCAGGGCGTCTTTAAGGCTTATAATGCCCCTCTCCCTCATATTAAATTCCTGTAGTTTTCTTTCACTATTCTTGCTGTATATTTCATCAACTATCATATGGCATCAACAAAATTTTTGAATATCTGCTTTCCATATTCAGAATAATAGCTCTCTGGATGGTACTGGACCCCAAAAAATCTCCCATCCTTAGAATGAAATCCCATAATCTCCCCATCTGTTTCAGAAACCGCATCCACTATGATATTGCTTCCCGGCTCCAGTACAAGTGAGTGGTAACGTATTGCAGTAAACTTTTCCGGTACGTCCCTGTATAATGGTGAATCTCCGTGGGATATAGTGTCCGGCTGGCCATGCATCAACCTTTTTGACAGTGTAATATCAGAACCCAGATAGTATCCCAGTATCTGGTTGCCGAAGCATACTCCAAGGAATTTAGCTTCTTTATTCCTATCTATGAATTCATAAAGCCCTCCACGATCTTCACTATTCTTTGGATTTCCTGGTCCCGGAGAAATTATATATCCATCATAGGGTTCAAGGTCTGCTAAGTTATCGTTTGTCTTAATATCCACATGTATTTCAGGGGAACTTATATACTGGTATATATTATAAACAAAGGAATCGTAATTATCAATAATTAATATTTTTTTCATATAAACCACCTGTTACAGTTAAAATCTTTGAGTACATCTCTGCAATCTCACTGGAGGGGACAGAATCCTTAACTATTCCAGCACCTGCCTGTGTATAGTTTTCATTTTTTGATTTGAAAAGGCTTCTGATTAAAAGGGCAAGGTCCATCCCATTATTTCCTATTATTCCGAGTGCCCCTGCATATGCACCCCTCGGCATATCTTCATATCCATTGATCAGGGTTATAGCTTTTTTTTTCGGTGCCCCGCTTACTGTTCCAGCAGGGAATACCGACCGTAAAATATTTCCCGGTGCATACTCTTCAAGTTTTCCTGATACCGTGCTTACTATATGCATTACACTGGCAAATTTCCTTATTTCCATTGAACTTAATACATCAACCGATCCGGGATAGCATATTCTTCCAAGGTCATTTCTTGCAAGGTCAACAAGCA
Source organism: Ferroplasma acidiphilum (assembly GCF_002078355.1). NCBI lineage: Archaea > Methanobacteriati > Thermoplasmatota > Thermoplasmata > Thermoplasmatales > Ferroplasmaceae > Ferroplasma > Ferroplasma acidiphilum. Next base: position 82,378 of record NZ_CP015363.1, read on the forward strand.
TCCTGTGTTCTAAAAGCTCCTTCTGGTCATTTTTCAGGTCATTTTCAAGGTCTTTATCTTCAGATTCTGATTTGCCCCTTTTCCTCGTGCCAGCCACCGGATATATGGTTATTGTCCCGTTTTGAACTGAAAGTAGGTTTTCCGGTGAGCTTCCTATTACCTCAAGGTCACCGAATTTATAATAATAAACATAGAGTGATTTATCATTTTTCAGGAATTTTTTTGCCACATATAATGGGTCATAATTATCAAGGTCAAATCTCCTGGACAATACAATCTGGAGAAGATCGCCATTTTTTATCCTTTTTATTGCATCTCCTATTTTTCCCTCCAGCTCATTATCATCGAGGACACCATTTGCTATGGTTGTCTGTTCTTTTTCCCTGATATATGTACCGCTAAATTCCTCTTCCGGTATTATGTAGGAAACCTCTGGCCATGAAGATCTCTTCAATTTAATATCTGGATATATATCATCAATGAAGTCGTATGATACAATCACCGGAATATTTTTTCCAGATTTTATTATCCCAGCAAACTCATTGTTCATATGGTTGATGGCATCATTGTATACATTTACCGGTTCCTCGCCAGAAACAAAAAGCGTTTCGGTTCCAGTACGCCTTTCATCATCAAATTTGCAGAAATATGCAAAGTTTTTTCCTTTGAATTCATTGATTCTGTCTAACAGCATAATACTCACCAATTTTATTGAAAAACTCATCTATTTTTTTAAATGATTTTTTGCCTGTGTACTCTTCCAGAGAACTGCTTACATCAACAAGATACGGATCTGTTGCAAGAAGCTTCTGCACATTGTTTGAATCAATTTTTCCTGCTATTCCCAACCTGTCTCCGGGCAATTCCTTTACCTGGTCTATCCTGTTTATAATCCCGGACCTGTCCTCAAGAAGTATGATTTCAGCGCCGGACTTCATGTGTGAATCCACCTTATCAGCTATTCCATCCACATGGAAATCTATAACAGAGATAATTTTCTTATTAAATGCCTTTTTAGCTGCAATAATATCTTCTTCCGAATGGTTGAAATGGAGCTGAATGTAATCCTCATAACCTGAATGTTCAGGCATAGATGTGTATACACCGGCAACAGGGGTAGAAGGGTATTTTGTTTTTATCTCCCTTATCAACGCCTGGCTTCCATGCCGCCCGACTTCAGGGTCCAGTATAACACCGATTAAATCTGCACCCATTTTGATTGCATATTCAGCATCTTCAATTCTGGTTATGCCGCAAACTTTTACTTTCATCTGCATACCTCCTTTAATTTTTCAATGGCCTTCCCCCTCTGTATAAAATCAACGGAAAGATCGTATGCTTCTTCAAAACTGTCTGCTTTCTGGTTTAAAAGTACAGCCGGCAAAGCGTTAATGGCAATAAATTCCATGACATTCTTATTTCTCCCTGAAAGCCCATCCAGCAGCATTTCAAAACTTTTTATGGAATCAGTGGTGGAAACATCCTCAGGGTTTATGCTATGCCCTATCAGTTTTTCAGGGTCTATTGTAATTTTATCCAAATGGCCATCCACCCTGTACAGTGTACTTTTGCTGGAGGGAGATATCTCATCCATGCCATCTGAGCCATGCACGATAAAACCTTTCTTTTTCTCTTCTTTTATTACCTTTGCATATAATTCTGCCAGATCTTCACTGTATGTTCCAAGAACAACACGGGCTGGATTAAGCGGGTTTGTCAGGGGCCCGAGTATATTGAACACAGTTCTGAAACTGATCTGTTTCCTGGCTGCTGAAAATTTTGCAAAACTTTTGTTATACTCTGGAGCTAGAATATATACATAATTTTTCCTTGATATATTTTCAATAATTGTGTTTTTATCCATTTTAAAATTATAATTCATATATTTCATGAAGTCAGCACTGCCATGGTGCCCGGTGACCCCAAAATTTCCATGTTTGGCTGTTTTAATTCCCATGGATGCAAGCAATATGCTCACTCCTGTGCTTACATTGACAGTATTTTTTCCATCACCGCCTGTCCCTACCACATCTGTTAATTCAGGATAATTTAAGTTTAACGATGAAAGTTCCCTCAATGCCATGGCAAATCCAGCAATCTCTGCAGGTGTTTCACCTCTATTGTGGATATCTGTAAGAAATGAAATTTTTGCAGAATCAGGGCTGTCTACAAGTTCCATCATGGTATCCCTTGCTTTTATTATCTCATTTCCTGTTGCGGCATAGTTGATATCATTATTCATCAAGCACACCCCTCATTTTATTGATATAGTCTATAAATCCATTCTCGTCGCCTGCTTCTGTCATCTTAATAAGGTAAGTTCCTATGGCTACTCCTGACCCTCCATTTTTCATAAGGTTTCTAATATCATCATCCGTTTTAATTCCGAATCCGTATGTAATTTCCCTGCCTGGAAGCAATTCATTAATTCTCTCTGTTGTATAGTCAAGTTCGTAGGGTATATCAATGCCAGTGGAAGGCTGGAGGCCGTAGTAAATCCATGATTTTGTCATGGAAGACACATTCTTTATTATGGAGTCCGGAGTAGATGGTGAAAAAAATGGTATATATTCGAAACCACGATCGTTCAATTTATTAATTATTTCCTTGCCTTCACTGTAATAATCAATAATCAGGTCAGGTATTATTATTCCTGAAAAATTTCTTTTCTGGAGGTAATCAATGAAATCATCAAATCGAGCCTTTATGTCAGAATAATAGGATAAGGAATACATTTTTACATGGTTTTTATGGAAGTAGTCAAAATATTTCTTATAAAAATCATCTGAGAAATTTATGTTGCCAACATTATGTGTTTTTCTTATAACAGGCCCATCATATCTCGGGTCATTCGAGGGAAAACCGAATTCAATATAATTTATTTTATCAACCGGGATGAGGTCAAGAAAATGTGAAAGTGTTTCATTATCCGGATATCCAAGTGTAAAATATGGTATAAGGTTCTTCATTTTTTCTCACCGAATATTGAAAGGTCCAGATACCCATGTCCGCTGACATTGACAACGATAGTTTTTTTCTCATTTATATGGGCTTTTACATACTTTATCGCGCTTGCAATTGCGTGCCCAGATTCAGGTGCAGCAATTATCCCCTGTGTATTTGCAAACGTTCTTAAAGCTTCTTTTACCTCTTCCTCAGTGACCTCATCGCTTTTAATTCTGCCTTTATTGATCAGAAGTGATAGTGATGGTGATGCACCATGGTATCTCAGTCCTCCAGCATAAATTGTAGGTGGCACAAAATCCGCACCCAGTGAATACATTCTTACCTGTGGCAGAATGCCTGCAGAATCCATAAGGTCATATTTATAATCACCTTTGGAAAACTTCGGTACTTCATTTGCGGTAGTTGCTATTATCTCTGTATCATCCCCATCAGGTATAAATGGGAATGTAAAACCACCGAAATTGCTTCCTCCCCCTACACATCCTATCAATACATCTGCATGCTCTCCAATGAGTTCAAGCTGTTTCTTCGTTTCCTGGCCTATAACACTCTGGTGTGTAAGTGATACATTCATTACACTGGCAACCATATATCTGTAATCATTATCAAGTGCATATTCCACTGCTTCGCTAATTCCAATTCCTAGAGTTCCCGGCGTGTCCGGATGTTCTTTTAATATTTTCCTTCCGTATGCAGTTAAAGTAGAAGGGCTAGCCACAACATTTCCATTATAAAGGTTCATAACGGTTTTTCTCAATGGTTTCTGCTCAAAACTAATTTTTACCATAAAAATCTGTGAAGGAAGCCCGTAGAGTGATGCTGCAAGTGCAGTTGCTGATCCCCATTGCCCGGCACCTGTTTCTGTGGTAACTCCTTTTACTCCTTCCTTCATAGCATAATATGCCTGTGGTATGGCTGTATTTATTTTATGGGAACCTGTAGCAGTAGCCCCTTCGTATTTATAGTATATTTTTCCGGAATAGCCAAGTTTTTTTTCAAGATTCTTGGCTCTTATGAGAGGTGTAGGTCTACCTATCTGTTCATATGCTTCCATTACCTCATCGGGAATTTTTTCATATCTTTTGAATGTAAATTCCTGTTTCAAAACTTCCTTTGGCAAAATTTTATTGAGCAAATTGATTGATGATATATCACTCTTTGAATCCCTTGGTGGTGCCAGGGGTTCTGGAAGGTCAGGAACTACATTGTACCAGTTATCAGGTATTATTTCTTTATTCATTGCTGTTATCATAATCTGTATATTAATACACATTATTTAAACATTATTGATTATTATTATTGTGTAAATATAAATTATATATACAATTCTATAGAAATGCAGGAAACATGACATACAGGCAATTTATTCAAAAAAGATATGTAGCATAGTTTTTCCGTTAAATAACCAATGTTATAATATTATATTTTAGTGCGTGATATGGCATTATGGAACCTGAGATATTTATAAATTTTAAACATTATAACAATGCTGTTGGAACCAATTCGGAAAAACTTTTAGCTGATTTTAAGTCAATAAAAAATCAAGACAGTCTCTACTATTGCGTGGCAGAGACAGACCTATACCTTCAAAAATCATTCCCTGAATTGCACATTTATGGCCAGCATGTAGATTCAAATGGATATGGTGCATTTACAGGTTCAGTTTCTATGGAATCCTTGCTTGACCTGGGTGTTAAAGGATCGCTTCTGAACCATTCTGAAAAAAGGGTTGATAGTTCAATAATCGAGTCTATAGTTAAAAAATCAAAAGAATTGGGTTTTAAAATCATACTCTGCGTGGAGAACCTCGATGAAGCTGAAAAATATTCCAAACTGGAACCAGCATATATAGCATACGAACCCCCTGAACTTATTGGCGGAGACATATCTGTTTCAACGGCCAGGCCGGAAATAATAGGACAGGCAGCAGAGATATGCAAAGGTAGAACAAAACTGCTTGTGGGTGCAGGCGTGAAAACAAAGGAGGATGTAGATACATCTATGGCTCTGGGAGCTGCTGGAGTTCTAATTGCTTCAGGAATTATTAAAAATGCGAAACCAATAAATAGGTTAGTTTCATTAATGGGTAATAGGTAAATTTATGGCAAATCCCGGTCAAAATCCACGGCAAAATCCCAAAAAAAATGAAGAACCATTGTTTGAGGAACCGAAATTCGATAAAAGGCAGTACCTCACATATGAGAGGGAAAGGGCAAAAGCTATAATATCCGTCTTTATAACAGGAGCGTTAATAGGGCTTCTTTCCGGGGAACTTGAAATTTATGGATACTGGTATATTTCAATAATACTAATTATAGTAGTTATATACTTCCTGAGGAGTATTATAACATTATTCAAAATAGCGATACCGAAACAGACAACACATAAATTATTAATGTACCTTGAGTTGATTATTACATGGCTGGTATTCTGGATAATCGCCCTGAACCCACCATTACATGTTGTTTCGGGCCCTGAGGTAATAGACCTCGAATATATGCATAATGGGAACTGGACTAAATTAAGTGAAACTGATAAACAATACGAACTTTTAGGAGGACACAGTTTCCAGTTAAGATACTTCACCAACTATAAGTACAATATAACCGGCATAACAATACAGGAACATGGGAAACTTATAAACAATACATATGATCGTAGTACGGGATATGTGTCCTTTAACTTAACGGCGCCTACAGCCAAGTCAACCGAATCTATTAACATCACTGAAAATTCACGTGTAACAACCCATGAAACTATAACGTTCTTAGGTATATCTTAATAATATTAATTGTGGTTAAAATAGAAAAATAAATAAATACATTTGCCCTTATGGATTAAGCAGGTGTGGTGTAGCCTGGTAGCACGGAAGCCTTCCAAGCTTTCGACTCGGGTTCAAATCCCGGCACCTGCATTTTTATAGATATCCAGTCTTTTTTCATTGTAAATAAAAAAATAAAACTTTCTTATAATTGGAGATAAAAATATCCCTCAGCCTGTTTCCTTACAATTTCCTCTACCGCAGCTGTAACTATGCCAATTCCAGATCCTTTATCCACATCATCTTCGCTCAACTTCATTTCTTTCAGCGTGTTTTTGCATGCATTTATCTTAACGCCTGAATCTATAATTTCTTTGATTTTCGGCATAAATTCATCCCCTTTAAGCAAAGCTTTAACTGCAGACCTGTTAAATACAACTTCTATGTTGGCATCAGGCATAGAATTCTTCAAGTTTCCAATTTGCTTTAAAATTGTCTTCATAATGGAATAATCATTCCCGCAAACTATAACATTGTACATATATAAAAATTACATTACCGTATTTACCTTTTATTATTGAAAATAGCAGGAGAGTAAAAATAAATTAATATACGTATGAAATATTGCATATAATGGATTCAAAGCAACTTTTTAATATACATAAGGGTAAACAGTTTCAGGATGCAGTTCCTGAAAAATCGGGGCACAGCATTGTGGCTGCAAGATTTCTAAACAAATTATATGATCTCAGCGACGTGGCTCCGGATAATGGCGAGGTAGAATTTATTCAAATTAATTCGCCTGAGGGGGAAAAAATACTGCTTCATAGCACCGCCCATTTACTTGCCAATGCTATCGTTAAATTATATCCCAACGCACTACCAAATACCAGCAACGAAAGTGAAGATACATTTTATTACGATTTCAATATGAAGCCCGTATCCATAGAAGATTTTCCTTTAATAGAGGAGAAAATGCAGGAACTGGTGCAGGCAAATATACCTATTACGAGAAAAATACTGCCGAAGAACGAAATTATTAAAGAATTTAGCCATAATAAATATAAACTTGACAAGATAAATGAAAATGTTCCGGATGGAGAAAACTCAAGCATATATATCCAAGGAAATTATAAAGAGTTCTGCAGGGGGCCACACGTACCATCAACAGGATATATTGGTGCTTTTAAATTGCTGTCAATATCAAGTACCAACTACGAAGGTGACGTAAACAAGGATAAAATGATCCGGATATACGGAACCGCTTTCCCGGATAAAAAACAGTTAAAAGCATTTTTGCTGCGCAGGGAGGAAGCTATTAAGAGGGACCACAGGAAAATAGGCCAGGAAATGGATCTATTTACATTTGATAATGAACGTGCACCCGGAATGCCTTTTTACGCCCCTAACGGTGCAATAATCAGGAATGAATTGATAAATTATATGAAAGAACTGAACGAAAAAAGTGGGTGGGAAGAGGTATGGACCGCACATGCGTTCAAAGACATTATATGGAAACAATCTGGCCATTATTATAAGTATAAGGATGATATGTTTCTTTTTACCCTCCCGAATGGTGACAATTACGGGTTAAAGCCTATGAACTGCCCAGGGCATATAGCAATATTCCAGAGAAGTGTTTACAGCTACCGTGATATGCCTGTTAAATATTCAGAAGCAGGCACAGTTTACAGATATGAAAAATCGGGAGAAATGGGGGGATTGACAAGACCCAGGGGCTTTACCATAGATGATGGGCATGGCTTTGTAAGGGAAGACCAGATATTTGATGAAACCATATCTTTGCTTAAAATTATCCCATCAATATTCAAAACTATACTTGGCACAGAGGAAATTACATACGATCTCAGTGTAATGGACAAACAGCATCCTGAGAACTATCTAATGTCATATGAATGTTCCAGTTGTGGAGAAAAATTCATGCTAAGGGCAGCGGCACAGGAATATAAATGCCCGGCATGCGGGTCTGAACAATTAAATTCCGATTTTTCAATGTGGGATAATGCCACTGAAAACCTCAGGAAAGCACTTGAAGAATTGAAATTAAAATATACCGAATATCCAGGCGAAGCTGCGTTTTATGGCCCGAAAATAGATGTACATATAAAGGATGCCCTTGGCCGCCTGTGGCAGCTATCTACCATACAGATAGACTTCTTTATGCCAGCCAATTTTGACCTCTATTATATAGACAAAAATGACACTAAGGTAAGGCCGGTAATAATACACCGTGCTATATACGGAAGCTACGAAAGATTCATAGCCATACTTCTGGAGCATTTCAATGGGAAACTTCCATTATGGCTAACCCCGTTACAGGCATACATAATACCAGTGTCAGAGGCATATAACGAATATGCAACGGAAATAAATAAGAAAATGAGAGAAAAAGGCATCAGATCAAAGGTTGACATATCCGACGGGACAATATCAAAGAAGATAAAGCTTATCAGAACTATGAGGCCATCATATATTCTGGTAGTGGGAGAAAAAGAACTTGCAAATAATACACTTTCAGTGAGAAACAGAAAGGATAAGACCAGGGAATATGGCATGGATGAATTTATGGGCATAATGGCAGAAGAAATAAGGGAAAAGAAAATAGACCAGGCATTTTAATCCGCAATACTGCCTATGCATTTTTATATTTAATATTTATACAGTATTATGTCTAAAATACCGGAAAATTTAAAATATACCAAATCACACGAATGGTTTAAAATTGATGGAGATGTGGCTACCGTTGGCATCACAGATTTTGCACAGCATCAACTTACAGATATAGTTTATGTTGATATGCCTAAGAAAGGCACTGTAAAAAAGGCAGGAGAGACCCTTTTAACAATAGAATCAGTAAAATCCGCAGAGGATGTATTTTTCCCCGTCACTGGAGAGGTAATAGAAACAAATGAAGAACTGGATAAAAAGCCCGAACTGGTAAATTCTGATTGCTATACAAACTGGCTTGTTAAAATAAAGTTAACCGATAATAAATACGATTCCATGACTGCGGCAGAATATAAATCATACATAGGAGAATAAAATTAAGCATGAATAGAAAAGACAGATATTATACCAGGGCAAAAAAGGATAATTTCAGGAGCCGCGCCTCATATAAGCTTCTGGAAATACAATCCAAGTTTAATGTAATATGGAAAACCGATTATGTGATTGAATTCGGTTCATCTCCAGGTGGATGGACCCAGGTAGTCCAGAAATTAACGGAAAAGCCTGTAATAGCAATTGACATTAGCCCCATGGATCCTATTGAAAATGTGACATTTGTGCAGGGCAATATAAATGATCCAGAATTATCAGAAAAAATTAAAATTGCTATGGATTCCCTTGGTATAAGCTCAGTATCAACAGTTCTATCCGATGCTATGATCAAAACCAGCGGCAATTATGACCGGGACCATATGGGATCTTATCTTCTGTGCGATAATGTCATGAACCTTTCAATAGATCTGTTGTCACCGGGTGGAAATGTTGTTTTAAAGCAGTTTCAGGGGGACTCAACTATGGCATTTGTAAATAAGTGGAAGGTTTATTTTAACTATTACAAGGTTACAAAGCCGAATGCATCAAGGCAGCATAGCAGGGAAGTTTACATAATATTCAAGGATAAAATTTAATATCTATTTTCAAAATGGTTTAAAACATCCTTATAATAATCATAATCGACTATACAGAATATATTTCTGTCACTGTATTCCTTTTGCAGGCTGTCTATTCTTTCTATTATGTATTTTTTCCTTTCAGCATTTACTTTTTTAAAGGATTTTAAATCTACCACATTATTCCAGGATTCCACAAATTCCTCTGGAGTTTCAGCGTCGAATTTATACTTGCTTACCTTTTTCTTTCGCATAGAATGCCTGAGAAGGTCTGTTGTTTTTACATATTTGCTGTAAATTATCTGGTATTCTCCTTCATCCATGTCAAGCCCGATCATTTCTATATCGTTCTCCTTGCAATATCTTGTAGCCTCTATATAGACAGGTGATGGGGTCATTACCTCACCGTATCTGGAAAGATTGATTCCATACAAAATCTCGTAATCTGAGAGATTCATTTCAAATGGGTCTTCCAGGAACTCTTTCATACCATCTACCTGTTCAGGTGCTATTGTAATAAAAACTATATCCGGACGCTTTTCTAAAAGTTCTTTCCTTAGCTCATCGCCATCCCTCACCAATCCTTTTACTCCACCGAATATGTAAAATCTATCATTAATTTTATGCATCATTTTTATTTTTCTAGGAATTCATTAAAGCTATCAACATCATAAATTTTTCTAAGCTCATTGAAACTTATTATTGTGCATCCATGTATATTGCGTTTGTTAGAGTTCTCCTTATTAATCAATACAGGTATATCTCCAAGGACCTCGCTGATTTTCTTTATGGATACTATTCTATTTGTATTTTCATTTACACTATTGAATGCCCCTATGATTAGATGCGAATCTGAATTGTATGAAAGCCCATCAAAGGGATTCCTGCTTATATATTCGGAAATATAGCCTATATTATTCATTACTGTAAGCACTTCGTTTATAAAGCCACTTGCTGCATTAACCGGCATTGGCTCCTCGTTTGAAATAGACACATCCACGTTTCTGCTTATATCTCCTCTCAATATAGACTCGAGCTTCAAATAAATATCAATTGTTGCTGAACTGCCAGATTCATAAAGTGATACAGACCTTCTTGATACACCAAGCTTCTGTGCTATATATCCTATGGAATAATTGTTCTGTTCACGCAATATTCTCATTTTCTGCCCATTAATCCCGACATAAAATCCTCCCGGTGCAGAATATATAAATGGGGGCTCACCTGCGATATAATCCTTAAAGCTTTCAAATGAAAGTATTGGTACTCCGTGCCTGAAATACAGTACGCCCCTTTCAAGCATATTGTTCCCTGCCTTTTCTCCTATTATGAGTGTTTTCGACCCTGTCATTGCACTCATTTTGATAAGTGGAACAACTCCGATTCTGCTGAATGTATTCACATTATACAGGATTTTAAGAATATACCGTTCATCTCCTATCCTGCAAATTAAATCAAATGTGACAAGGCCATATAGATCTGGCTCTGACACTACAAAATCATTTCTTTTAAGGAAATCGTATATGTCCCTGATTAACTGCTGTCTCTGGTCCACGATATAACAAAATACGTCTGTATATATAATTTTCTATTATACAGCCATTTATATAATTATTTATATATACTATGCTCTTTAAAACTTGTTGATATCTTATGCGGGCATATTTTTATTTCACATTTATCACAGATAACATCTATTTCCCGGGGGGAGTCAATTAGAATTTTATTAATGCCAGTTACATTGTTAAACTTCTTGAATACCTCCTCTTCAACCTCATTGTAAAAAATTAGCCTGATAAAACTTGTTTCATAATCTGAATTTATCGAATATATCTCTTTGATATTTGACATTTGCTTTTCCAGTATTCTCATTATTTCAGGTACCACTTTGAAATACATTCCCTTATCAATGAAAATGGTAACCACTTCATTTTTCATTAGAAGGGAGATTTTTTTTGTGTCCGGCAACACTGAAACGTTTTCCATAATTTCTTTAACTACAGGATTCTTATTTACGAATTTTATTGTCTCATATAATGTACGCCTGTTAACCTTTAATGTAGTGGCAATGCTACTAAGGGGAATTTCAATATTATTTAAGTAAAATTTTTCGTTTACTATGGAAATTCCACTGGCATACAGCCCCTCAACTATTCTTTTTTTAACCGGATAGATTTTAAAATATTCGTCGAATACAAGCTGCATAGATGTTCAATCCTGCATAATATAAATACTTTATATAGAATTTTATAATTTCCAGGAACTGAACATATTTTTATTTTGCTGGAAGTCTAGCAGGTTGTTGTAGAATATAGAACTTCTTCCCACTGTTAACATATAGCTGCATTTCCAAAGATTTAACTTATATGTCAATTAACTGGCAAAAATTAACGCTGTATGAAAATTTTATAACGAGAAAGAAATTGTTATAAATAATAATGGCATTCTCTTCTATGTACGGAAAGGTACTGATATGTGACCCTGTCGACAATGTTATGACAGACAAGTTAAAGGATAAATTTGAAATAGATTATAAACCAAAAATATCTCCACAGGAGCTCCTTGAAGTTATAAAGGATTATGATGTCGTTGTTGTCAGGAGCCGGACAAAAATCACAAAGGATGTAATATCCAATGGAAAAAAACTAAAAATAATTGCCAGGGCAGGAATTGGCGTCGATAACATAGATACAGATTATGCAGAGGAAAAACATATAAAAGTTGTATATGCACCCGGTTCTTCCACTGAAAGTGTGGTTGAAATTACACTTGCTATGATGGTAATAGGTGCCAGATCACTTTACAAAGGAATGGAAAACACAAGGAAGAATGATTTTACAAAGTTAAAGGGCATGGAACTGGAGGGAAAAACCCTAGGAATTTTAGGATTTGGAAGAATAGGAAAAGCAATAGTTGATGCTTCCAGGACATTCAAAATGAAATTTATTGCATACGATCCTATGCCGGTAGAATACCCTGAATATGTCAAGAAAGTCTCACTTGATGAATTACTGGAACAATCCGATGTTATATCTATAAATGTTACAATGAGAAAAGATTCTCCTTACATATTAAATGACAATGAACTATCAAAATTAAAGGAAGGAGTAATCATAGTCAATACATCCAGGGCGAGGGCAATAAATGGCAAGGATATGTTAAAATATCTAAAAAATGGTAAAATTTCAGCTTTCGTAAGCGATGTTTTCTGGAATGAACCTGCAAAGGAAGACTATGAATTGGAAATGCTAAAGCTGGACAATGTCATGATCACACCACATCTTGGTGCACAGACAAAGGAAGCACAGAAGCGGATTGCTATTATGACCGCTGACAATATAATTAACGAGTGGTAAAAGTGCTTCTAATACCTGGCCCGGTAGAAGTCCCATATTCAGTTTCAAATGCTGGGTCCATTGTTTCAAACCATCGTTCTCCAGAATTTAAGAATGTTGTCAAAGAAAATGAATCATTACTCAACAAATTTTCAGGAGCGTATAAAACAGTAATGGTTACCGGATCCGGAACACTGGCCGTAGAGACCATGGTTTTCTCCCTGATAAACAATAATGACCGTGTATTGTCCATAAGCTATGGAAACTTTGGAGAAAGGCTTATAGATTCAATAGCTAAAAAAACCACAAACACTCAGTTTATCAGATATGACCAGCTTAATATTGACACCCTTCTTGAAGAAATACGCAGCAGGGACTTTGATAAATTGTTCCTTGTCCACAATGAAACTTCCAATGGCACCGCAATAAGAGACCTTACAGAAATCATTAAAATAGTTAAAGAAAAAGGTGCTAAACTGCTTGTTGACGATGTATCCGGTTTCGCCGGTTATAATATGGATATGAATGGAATTTATGCTATGGTAACAGGCAGCCAGAAAAACCTGGCTTCTATCCCTGGAATTGGAATAATATTCCTCTCTATTGAAGCGTATAATGATGTGATGTCGCAAGCTTCAACAAATACGCCATTTTATCTTGACCTGAAAACTTCACTAAATTTTCTTGAAAAAAACGAAACGGCCTACACACCATCAACCGGTGCCTTTATCTCACTGAATTATGCCCTGAAAATACTTGAAAAAGAAGGGTTTGCCAGCAGGGTAAAAAGGATAACATCATCTGCCGATTTCATAAGGTCTTCCCTTGCTGATAAGGGTGTTGAAATATTCGGAACTAAAGACACATACTCCAGCACAGTTGTGTGTTTCTACAACAATGATCCGGATATGGTAAAAAAATTGGCTGAACATGGAATAACTGTTTCTAAGGGAATGGGAAAACTTGCAAATACAACATTGAGGATAGGTACAATGGGGATGATAAACAACCACTACATAGAAAAATTCCTGAACAGCTATTTCAAAATCTCAGGAAAAAATATTATTATAAAGGAAAGCGACATACCACCATCTACCAGATTGCCTGATTTTTTAGTTGATGATGTTAGTCTAGCTTAAAGCTAAGCCTCTTGTGCCCCTTTCCTTTATTTTCAATTTTTAGCATTTCTATTTTTCCAACTTCTTCAGTATTTTTTACATGTGTCCCGCCGTCAGCCTGGAAATCGAAATTCTCAATTTCTATAATACGCACAACAGGCAATTTTTCTATTAACTGCCTGCCTGGTTCTGTCCTGGCAAGCCCGGGTATTTTCAGTGCTTCTTCACTGCTGATCTCACGGGCAAAAACTTTGCGCCCTGAATTTATAACATCCTGCGCCTTTGAGATAATCTGCGTTATAAGGTCGCGGTCAATTATATCGAAACTGAAATCTACCCTCGCATGGTCATCATATATCTGCCCCCCGGTTAGAAGCCCATTTTTATAATCATTATTCACCACACCGTCTATTATATGCACTGCTGTGTGGTATCTCATATGTATATACCTATTATCCCAGTCTATCACGCCATGTACATGGGCTCCGGGTGTAACATTCTCTATTCTGTCAGCTATATGCCTTATTTCTCCATCTTCCTGGATAACATCTATTATCTTCATTTCACCATTAGAAGTTTTGAGTATACCCGTATCGTTTGGCTGGCCTCCACTTGTAGGATAAAATAATGTTTTATCCAGTACCACATAGTTATCCTCAACCGAAATCACGGAGGCATCAAATTCCCGTCCGTACATGTCATTATAATACAGTTTTTCAGTCATATGTGTGATAATATTATTTATTATATTAATTTAAAGGAAATGAAGAAGGAAGATCTGCATTTTCAGGTTATGATTTCCGTTTACTTAATCTCAGGATATTATTATTTATTTAATGCTAAAACTTCCGGGCATAACCCACTTTGTCTATCCTTCATGGAGCGCCCACTATAAGACTTCTAAATATGGACAGAATAATGTATAAACTGGAAAGCATAGATAATGTGCATTAACCAGTTAATCCCGCACTTTATGGGAGAATAACTGCCGGTACATTATTATATCACTATACATATTTGTGCAGTAAAGTTTTTATAACTTAATAAAATATCAAAAAGATAATTATGAGTTTAATAAGAGACGAGGATGCAAAATTCCTTAGGGAAGATTTCGATAAAAAATTAAAAAATACTGTTGATCTGGTTGTATTTACATCGGAAAGTAGCGATTGCAAGTATTGCAAGGACACCATTTCCCTTGTTGATGAAGTTGGCGCATTATCTGACAAAATTAACATTGTTAAATATGTCTACGAAAAAGATAAGGAAATGGTAGAGAAATATGGTGTTGAGAAATATCCTGCAACAATAGTAGCCAGGCATGATGATAAGGATGGAAGGATAATATACTATGGAATTCCATCAGGGTATGAATTCGGGTCATTGATTGAGGACCTTGAAAATGTATCTGTTGGAGAAGCCGACGTTTCCAAAAAAGCTGTTGACCTTATATCAAAAATAGACAAACCTATTACAATTAAGGTTTACGTGACTCCCACATGCCAGTATTGCCCGAAGGCTGTTATAACCGCTCATAAATTTGCTCTGATGAACAAAAACATAAAGAGTGAGATGATAGAATCCCTGGAATTTGACAAGGAAGCCTCAGATGCTGGAGTATCTGCTGTCCCACACATAGTAATAAATGATGATGTGACTTTTCCAGGCGCATATCCTGATGACCAGTTCGCTGAATATGTAATGGAAGCATACAACCACCAGGAATAAAATTTTAATTTTATTTTTCGAATAAATAGAAATTTTATATAATAATTTTTAATACACTAATTACGCCATCGTAGCTCAGCATGGTAGAGCGGCTGATTTGTAATCAGCAGGTCGGGGGATCGAATCCCTCCGATGGCTTACCTAATATAATAATAATCATGGTTTTGTTCTCTATAAAGTTAATATATTGTACCTATCCCTGAATACATAGATTTAATGGGTTTTTTACTTTTAAATCTGCTTGCAGAGAAGTTACGCCAGTCAAACAATGCTTTTTCCGGTTCATTCACCGTCAACATATCTGCCACTATCCTCCCATAGGCAGGTGATAATTTAAATCCGTGTCCGCTCAGGCCAGCACATACATATACATTATCCAGCCCTACTCCTGCCAATGAATCTATTATTGCCTGCCCATCTGGTGACATATCATATAACCCGGAAACGGTTGAGATTACAGAAGCATTAGCCATTCCAGGCAGCCTATCAGTTAATTTTCCGAGATACTGTTCTATATACTCATCTGTTATGTGGTTTTCAATATCTCCATCCGGGTCAAATTCTCTTGTGTCTATAGCAGGGTCAAGGCTTCCTATAGCAGTTATGGAAGCCCCCTCCATCTTGTAATATGATGAATTTTGCGGATCCCATAATGTAGGCTTTATTCCTGTATATTCTTCAGGCCTTCTGAGATATATTGTGTCATGTACCGAAGCATATATAGGCAAAAGGTCTGCACTGGAAACACCTGACCTCTGGAGCAAGTCATTTGTCCATGTATTAGTTGCGAGAACTATGGCATCCGCAGAGTATTTCTCCCCCTTATAGGTTTCCACATAAGCCCCACTATTATCAGAAGAAACGGTTTTGACTGATTTACCGGTAACTATCTCTGCACCAAGGTTCTTTGCAGCCGATGCATATGCATTGGAAGTGGCAACCGGGTCAGCATACCCACTATCCGGTTCGTATAAAATATAATCATAACCTTCTGTACTTATATCCGGAAAAAACTCTTTAACTTCTTTCAGAGAAATTTCTTTTTCATTAATTCCAAGGGATTTCAACATTTTAAAATTCTTGCTGGCTTCCAAAGCATTTGAGCCCTTAAACGGGAATACCATGCCTGTCTTTGTAAAACCAGAATATCCAGTATTGCCAAAATTCATAAATTCCCTGATAGAATAAAGTGCAAGTGATGAAATTAATTCATTGCTGTAATGTGTTCTCACAAGGGCACTTGATTTTCCCGTATTGCCGGAAGCTATATTCCCTCTTTCAATTAACCTTACCTTTTTTCCGCGGTTTGCGAGATTATACGCAATACTGGTTCCGGAACTGCCCCCGCCTATAACTATTACAGAATTAATATGTCTATCACTGGCCATATTATTTCATGTTTAATATGTATAAAAATATTGTTTAAGGGCTATAATTCAGTGTTTTGAAATCAAAGCTATTGATTTCAAAGTGTTATAAGGATACATATGATTTTTCTCATTCATTCTGCGTGGGTGTATGATGTTCATCCATTACTCTAAAATAAGGGTTCATGGAAGAATTTATCATGCTATTTTAAAAATTTAATTAAAATATGTTGTTTTCCCTTTGTCATCTTCCTTATTCTTTGACACTATATTCTCTTCATCGAATTCGATATATGATATTGTTCCAACAGGTATAAGCCTTAATTTTGACTTGCCCTCCGAGCTTACTCTTAAAACCAGGGAACCTTCCTCACCAAGTATTGCATATCCCACGTATTCGCCTTCAGTAATCATCGGCTTGTCATCACCGCTTGATGAAACAACTGTGTACACACCGCCTTTTTTAATTTCTATCATATCCATATTCTGGTATAGTATTCTATGTAAAAAGGTTGTGTATGTAATTATGTGTAAATATAAACTCTCCTGTTACTAATGAATTTAATCATTAAATAACAGGAAAGTATACCTCTTTTGAACACAAGGAGGTAATAAAATATGGAAAATACAGATATAAACATATCGGCTCTTGAGAATGTAGATATAGATAGAATATTAAAGGAAGCAATAAAGGAAAGAATAGAGAAATTAATGGAAATAGAATTAAATGCATATTTAGAAGATAATCCAGGAATAAAGAATGGGAAATATAAAAGAGATTTAAAGACAAAGTATGGTGAAATAAAACAGTTAAATATCCCCAGAGACAGGGATAGCAATTTCCATACAAAGGTAATAGAGCCCTATAGCAGGTCGATAGGTATAGAGGATCTTATAGTATCAATGTATTCCAATGGCATATCTACAAGGAGAATAGCAGGTATAATGGAGGATATTTTAGGAAATAAATATTCTAAATCTACTATATCAAGAATAACAGATTTAACTATAGAAGAGGTTTATAAGTTTATTAACAGGCCATTAGATAAACGTTATATAGCAATATTCCTGGATGGATTATTCTTCTATTTAAGAAGAGGGAATGTAGACAAGGAGCCAGTTATATTTGCTTTAGGAATTAAAGAAACAGGAGAATACGAAGTATTAGGATTCTATTTAACAGTTAAAGAATCACATAATACATATAAAGATGTATTAGAAGACCTATATAATAGAGGATTAAAGGAGCCATTACTAATAGTAGCAGATGGAATAAAGAATATGGATGAGGAAGTAATGGAAATATATCCCAGATCAGAGTTCCAGCTATGTACAATACACTATGCAAGGGGATTAAAATCCAATGTAAGGGAGAAAGATATTGATGAAATAACTATAGACGCAAATAAGATGTTTAAATGTGATAATAAAGAAGAAGCTATAATAAAGTTCAATGATTTTAAATATAAATGGGAGAGTAAGTATCCCAAGGTAATATACAATACTGAAAAGAATCTGGGAAAATTATTAAGATTCTATAATTATCCTTCCAGTATATGGAGATCATTGAAATCTACCAATGCTATAGAAAGGCTAAACGGAGAGGTAAGGAGAAGGGTAAAAACAATATCATCATTCCCTGATGAGGATTCAGCAATGAAGGTATTTTACTATAAGTCAATAGAATACAATTCAAAGCATGCATTCAGGAAAATGAACGGATACTATAAATGCAATGATGAAATAAAAGAAATGTTTCAGAAGAGGTATCCTTTATAAATACACAAAATTATGGACACAATCGTAAAAAGGTTTATCGTACTATGCATTATATATAATTTTATATGAGTGTTGTATATTCAATTATGCCTGAAAATTCATGCATTATATATACGTCAATGTTTTTTCCTGACTCCCGCCAGATGAAACTGGAATTTGACAAAAATAAAGATAATTTCAAGGGCCATTATGAAATCAGATACGACCTTTTTAATGATAAGAGCCTGAAAAATCTAGAAGATATGCTTATGTATTTAAATTCACATAAGGTTGATTATATATTCACATTCAGGTCTGCAGATAAAAATGAAATAGAGAAAGTATATGGTACTGCATTAAAATTCAACCCGCCGGTTATTGACATTGATATTAAATCATTTATATTCAATAAAAATATATTTAACAACTCAAAGCTAATGATATCGTTCCACGGAGATAATAATGATGATGTTCCAGCCCTGTTAGAAGATATGTCAGAATTCAACCCTGACATTTACAAGATCGCACTCGCATATACTGACATAGAAAAATTTCTCAAGGACCTCAATTACCTTTATGCTTACAGAAAAAAGAACGGGATAAAATTAGCTTACATACCTATGGGCTCGGAAAATAGTTTTTTAAGAGTAGTATCTGCATATCTAGTTTCCGATTATTCCTACGCATCATATACACAACCTACAGCTCCCGGGCAAATATCGAAGGAACAATTTCAAGCTGTTCTGGAAATGTTCCGTCCAGACACCCCCGTATGAGAAACGCCGTATGTTGCTATGCCATAGCATCTATATATGAGTTTATAGAAATTATTGACTATAGTATATCAAATAGCAGGGGATAATTAAAACCGGTACAACTCAGCCATTAACTAAGGCATCACGGAATTAAGTTATGCCTTCTATTCCAGAAAATTTATCACACATGAAAAATATGGATGATACCTGTTGTAATAAGGTCAATAGCTATAGCAGTAAGCAACAATCCCATTATCCTTGATATTACTATTGATCCGGTCTTCCCGATTTTCTGGAATATGGGAAGGGAATACCTGAGAATAATAAACGCCAGTATCAATACAAGTATTACTGCTAGAACTACCATCAGCCTGGAAAATATGTCTATTCCAGCTCTGTTGAAGTAAATAATTGCTGTGGTTATAGTTCCTGGCCCTGCCAGTAGAGGCGTTCCTATCGGTGCTATAGCTATGCCTTCCCGATCAGCTGAATCCTGCTGTTCTGCATTTGTTATCTTTGTGGTTGATGTTTTCCCCTGAAGCATATCAAAACCAACCTTGAAAAGAAGTATGCCTCCAGCTATTTCAAAATCGTATATGCTAATTCCAAGTATATCAAAAATATAAACTCCCAGAAACATAAATCCGAAAACCATGCCGGAAGCCATGTACACACTTCTACGTATAACTTCCTTCCGTTCTTTCAGACTGTATCCATCTGTAAGCGTTATCAGTATAGGAACCGCACCTATTGGATTCATTATTGCGAATAATGCCACGAATACAGTGATAAACAAAAGTAGAATTGCCATTTAATGTGCATAAGTAAAATGTATTAATGCTTTTGGTTTAAAAAATTACAAATCATTCTACCAGAAAGAAAGCCACTGAGTTTACGATGTGGATGAATTTCTGGAATTGTTCAACATCTCATAATTAATTAATATTTAAACAATTTTAAAATACCACGAATGGAATAATTTTTAAAATAACAATAAATTAAACATTTTTGAGATAATTATGATGTATCGCAAGCCTTATACAATAATATCAAACCCATAGATATAGGTGGAATAACCGGTGCACTTAAACATAAGGCATCAACACCTATATTGTACCTGAGGATGGCAGGGAATTTACGCCTGTGGAGATTATTGCCTCCGGCTTTGAATGGCTTAGTATTAGCTCCTATGTGAAGTTAAAGTATGGTCAATGAAGCAGGAAGTCTCTATGCTTTAGCATGAGGTAGTTCACTGGTATGACCGGTCCTCACTGTTGTTGTAGTAATTATAGTATTCCCCACGCTGGGAACCTGTCGCTTCCTCACCCAGTGCGTTATTCATGCTGCCGTAGTACTTCTTTATTTTTTCCTCAACCGGGACATAAAGCGATAATGCCTCTTTAACATCGGATTTTTCTATGAGTTTGTGCCCATTTTCAATTGACATATCACCGGAGGCGCGAATCAGGCCGCCAAGTTCTCTCAATTTAAGTGTCAAAGCATTGCTTTTATGCTCTTCCAATGCCCTGCGCCTGCCTTCATTTATAATCAAATCAGCAGCATCCATAGTCATATGTGGAATCTTGCCATCTACATTTATTTCCTGTGCTATGAATTGGAGATATTTCATACGGTTTTCCTTGGTATCAGGTATGGAATTTTCCATTAATACCTCATATCCATTACCCACAATTCTGGATCGTAATGGGCTGAGTATATATTGCAAGTCCTGAATATTGCAAGCAGCTACCAGAATAAAATCTGTGGGCACATCATCAACCTTGACGCTGGCTCCAGCACTCTGTGGATTTCTTCCGACTATTGGGAATTTCCTCTCCTGCATTGCTGTCAGGATAAAACGCTGTAGATTGCCCAGGTGTGTGATTTCATCAATGAAAAGAACACCCTCGTGGGCCATATGCACTGAACCGGCAACAATCCTCTCATATGGCATAGTCCCCAGCTGGGGGTGCCCGCCATAGGGATCATGCCTTACATCTCCTAAAAGTTCTGTTTCACTGGCTCCAGTTGCCAGCACAAATGGATTCCTATCAATTGGCACAATAACCTTACTCGGGCTCTTTTTCTCAAGCTTCCGCCTGCGTTCCAGAGTTTTTTCATCCAGGACACGTATTTTGTCACCGTATTTTTCGTATACAACTATCTGCTCTTTATCTCCCACTTTTCTTGTCTGGGTTACCCTGTCATTGTTGTTGTTTACACCAAAAGCAACTCCTATTACATTGAAAACATCATTAAATGGGCCCTGTGTGTTGTTTACAACCTTCGGGTTGTTGCAGTTCGGGCAAACACTTTCCGTAGGAGATGAGTAAAAACCACAGTGCGGGCATTTATAACCCAGCCTCTGTGCAACATTATCAGGTGCATCTTTTGGTTCTATAATCTCTCCCTCTATCGAATTCATTTCGTGTTTTTCATTTTCAATTTCGGCAATTGTCCTGACCTCAATAAACGGCCGTTCAGGATACGAAGGATTGTGGACAACCCTTATTTCTTCCTCAGGCCTGCTAATGTAAAATGACATTGCCTGGGCTATCATTGATTTTCCAACACCGGGTGGACCTACAAGTAAAAGATTCCTTCTCTGTTTTGCGGCAATCAATGCCAGGCGAACAGCCTCTTCCTGCCCTATTACTCTATCAAGGGGGTTAGATGGGATTTTTATGAATGATGTATCGGGGTATTCTGTATAATTTACATATGTTCCCATGTAACCACCCTTATCTCATCCGGTTTTTTTGTCACATGTCCGATTTTCATGCCATAAATAGATTTTACGCCCATGCTGAAAGCAATATCAACAAATCTCTGGGATATTACTCCGCCACTGATAATTGTTGTTCCGTTTTTTACGCTCTGCATCAATTCAGCTGCATCGGATACTGGATATCTTGCTATGGGATTTCCCGCATCATCATAAATTTCAACGGCTTTGCTTTCAAATAACTCGTTCAATTTATTTCTCACAAATCTTGGATCGTTTATATCGTTGATTTCCTCTATTACCGGTGCTTCCACTTCAGCGGTTTCCACGTGTTTAGGCTCTTTCTCTTGTTTCTTCTGTTGGGGCTCCTCCTTAACTGTAGTATTTACGTTCATATCTGCTATGGCTTTATTGTTTTTCTCGGTAAATTCCTTCAGTTCCTCAATCATTCCGTGGGATTCAAGATACTGGTTTACAGGTGCTTTGTATTTAAGTGCTTTTACTATCTGCTTATATGTAAGCTCCTCAACCTCTGTTCCTGGTGGAGCCCTGGCTATAAAGTCAACATCAGCAACCTGGAGCATTTCCTTTATTATTAGTTCGCCCCCATGGTCACCATCAACAAATAATGTTACAGTCCTTGCTTTGGAAAGCTCTTTAACCGTTTTTGGAACACTTGTTCCCTGTACAGCTATGGTATTTTTTATGCCATACCTTAAAAGATTAAGGACATCATTTCTGCCTTCAACAACTATAATAGAATCTGAAGTTCCAACAGCCGGTCCAGCAGGGAGGTGTTCCTCTCCATAGGAAAGAATCTCCTTTTTTTCGACTTCTTCCCTTACAGATTGGATAATACTTTCACTGAGGCTTTTCCCGTTTGTACCCATTTTTTTATACAATTCCTCGGCTCTCTGTATAACCTTATCTCTTTTGTTAATTCTTACGTCTTCCACGTCTTCTATATCAACCTTCGCCTTACAGGGCCCTATTCTGTCTATAGTTTCAAGAGCAGCAGCAAGAATTGAACTCTCAACCTGGTCAAGCCCGGACGGAATAAGGACAAAGCCCTCTGTTCTGCCTTTTTTAGTATCTATCTCAACTTCAATTCTTCCAATTTTCCCACTTTTTTGCAAATCCCTTAAATCTAATTCTTCACCCAATAATCCTTCAGTTTGACCAAATATTGCACCAACAACATCTGGTTTTTCAACAACTCCGTCAGTTACTATCTTTGCTTTGATAACATATTTCGTTATGTTTGGATCGACATTCATTATTATCACCGTTATTTGTGTTAATTAAGTTATTATGATAATTTTTACTTACCATTAAATTGTTATGTATAAAATGTATATAATCTATTCGTTATCATTTCTGGCATAAATTAATAATTAAAGCAATATGCAGTGTCGATTCCTGCAGAAAATTGGCATATAATTCAATTTTCAAAATTTCTATAACTATAATTAGTACCTCAATCTGGAGATAAAATATAAAGAATATTTTCCGTATGGGTAATTTATAATGCTTCCTCAATTCGTAGAGAATATGCAGGAATTTTCAAAAGGTTAAAATAAGTAAGATATATCATTAAAAGAATGATAAAGTTTGGTGTTGCTGGAATACCACTTACCAGTAAGGGAAGAACGTATATGGATTCAATTCAGGAAGTGGCAAATCTCGGCTTAAATTCTCTTGAAGTTCAACTTTTAAGGGTAAATGTGAGTGAAGACCCGGCAATTGAATATGTTGATATGTATCCTAAGGATGTTACAGACTCCATCATTGTTGACGTTTTAAGGCCTGATGACACCGGTAACTATAGAAGCATAGGCACTGAAAAGGAAATAGAAGAAGATGACATAGTGCAGGAAATTTTCTGGAATATGGCACGCAATTATGATGAATTGAAAGAGGGAAGTGAAATAGCCAGGGAACTTGATGTGGATATATCAATGCATGCTCCATATTATATGGATCTATTAAATGGCGGGGAAATGGCAGAGAAGTCACTTAACCATTTGCGATGGTCGCTTTTAATAGGAAAGGCCATGGGGGCTAAAAGAATAATTACCCATACAGGATTTTATACCAGAAAAAAATCTGAAAGCCTCAAAAACGCCCTTGATATTTATGCAGACGTTGCAAAAAAATTTTCACATGAAAATGGATATCCATATATTGGCGTAGAAGCTTCCGGCAAAAAAGACCTGTTCGGGACACAGAAAGAACTGTTTTATCTTGCGGATCGGATACCGGAGGTGGAACCCATACTTAACTTCCCACACATCCACTCCATAAATAATGGTTCACTTATAGACGCGAAGAACTTTGAAGATGTGGTTGCTGCATTTGCGAAATATGCAAAGTATGATCTGTATTCAGAATTTGGTGGAGTAGAATACGATAACGGGAACGAATTAAAGATAACTGCAATAAAACACGGAGACCTCAAATTTGAAACTCTTGCAGAGGTAATATCTACCAGTGACAGGGATATGGATATTATATCCATGTCTCCCCTGCTTGAGCATGATGCCCAGTATATGGAGTTAATGTACTGGAGGGCACTTTCAAAAAAATATCAGAAAAAACTCGCAAAGAAAATATAGGTGAAAAAATGAGAACATATCCTGTTAAAAAAACAATTAAAATTAATGAAACGTATGTAATGGAAACCCTGAAATCTAGAAACCTTGAATTTCAACAGGAAGGAGACCATATAATTTCTTCATATCCCGGACTAAAAAAAATTGAACTATGGACAGACGGGAAGAAATTATATGTTGAAACAGAAACAGATACCCAGTACAGTAATCCAGGGGAAACAATAAAATTCTTTAACAATTTGCTTGAAGCCCTCACCGGATATACAACAAAGGAAAGGAAGAAGCTAATATCTAAATAGTTTATCTTATTACCATTAGTAAATGTACAGGGATAAATTATATATAGTATATATTATAATAAGCATTGTATCACTACTTTTTCTTATAATCTCTCTAAACGGTTTGCTATTCCATAATCAATATTTGATAAACCTGATCCCGTTAAAGTCACTTGGCAACTGGCAGTACTGGATATTGATAGCCTCAACAATTGTATTCATATATTTTGCTTATTTGACATATTCAATACTTAATGATATATACACATTTAAAAAATTATTAAAGAGCAGCAGCAAAAAAACTTTTATTGATAATATGCCCAGCCTGGAAAGAATTTCAAAGAGGCTTGGGAAAAACTATGATGAGCTGCTTAAGCAGGCAAAACATAAATGGGGAATAAAAAAATAATTATTTTAGTATATTTTTAACAAATTCCGGAAGATAAAATGAACCGGTCAATATATCACTATTGAAATATTTGCCAGACTTTGCTTTTTCATCCCTCAGTTTCATTTCTCCGGAAGATGCCATTGTAAATGACCATAGTCCGCTTGGATATGTGGGTATAAATGCACAGTATGTCTTTACGCTTTTAAATACCTCTGACATGCCTTTATGTGCCATAGCCAGGGCAGCTGGCTGATAGTATGGAGAACCCGATTGTGTTACCACTATTCCATCATCTGTTAAATGTGCCTTTATGTCCTCATAGAAATCTCTGGAGAATAATCCCTCGGCCGGGCCAACAGGATCCGTGGAATCTATTATTATCCTGTCAAATTTATTCTCTGTTTCTTTTATGTATTTTATTCCATCCCCTACAATTAATTTTACCCTGCTATCCTTGAAAGATGACGATATATCTGGAAAATATTTTTTTGCAATCTCTACAACATTTCCATCAATTTCAACATTTGTAATCTTATCTGTCCCAAGGTCCAGCAACCTTCTGGCTGCTCCACCGTCCCCGCCGCCTATTATTAATACATTTGATGGCCTGGAGTTGAAATAATGGGGAACCATAGTTATCATTTCATGGTAAACGTATTCATCTTTTTCAGTTAATTGCACGGTTCCATCTATGGATAATAACTTTCCAAAATCATAGGTATCGAAAAGGTCTATTCTCTGGTAGTCCGTTTTAACGGAAAGTAGCTGGTCCTTTACCCTGAAGGATAGTTGCAAATTGTCCGAGTATCTTTCCGAAAACCAATTTTCTATTAATCTCATGTAAGTTTATATTTATTGCGTATATAATTCTTATCGGAACCCGTATAAATTTTATTCCATAGCAGGAAATGCCTGGAAATTATTTGAGTTATAAATCCTTACCATATTTAAAGGCAGAATAGAGTGAACATTCCTTATATTTCAATTGGCACTCCATGAATAAGTGTAATAAATGTATGCATTCCAGTTCAAATCTAAAGCAAATTCAGTAATTTTAAGGTTTTATTGGATTTTTTAGAGAAAAGTTTTTATATTACAAATTATATTATGTATTGGTGAAATAATGGTAGGTATAAGTGAATTATCAAAGAAGGTTGCCAGCACTACAAACACGACCCAGAAGAAGACAGCAGAGATAATAACGGCATTCCTTAAGGAAACAGTAGAATCAGTCAATGCAGGAAACAAAGTCAACCTTGCTGATTTCGGAATCTTTGAAAGAAAGGAACAGAAGGAAAGAGTTGCAAGAAACCCTAAAACCAGAGAAGAAATCAAAGTTCCAGCTAAAGACAAATTTGTATTCAGGGCATCTTCTGCTATAAAATACAAAGATTAATCCAAAATTTTTAGATTTTTATACATAACAATAATTTTTCTATTAATTAAATAACTATAATGGTAAAATAATAAATGGTAATAATGTACTATGAAAGTCCTGGGGCTTGAGGGCACAGCTCATACAATAAGTGCCGGTATCGTAGACGATAATAGAATCATTTCAAATTTCTCATCAACTTACATACCAAAAAATGGTGGCATACATCCAAGGGAAGCAGCAATCCACCACGCCGATAACATATTGCCTGTTATGAAGAAAGCATTTGAAGAAAGTGGCCTATCACCTGGCCAGATAAACCTGGTGGCTTTTTCCATGGGCCCCGGCCTAGGGCCGTGTTTGAGGGTTGTAGCTACAGCTGCCAGGGCATTTTCAATTAAATACGGGATTCCATTAATAGGTGTTAACCACCCGCTCGGGCATGTGGAAATAGGAAGGAAACTTTCCGGGGCAAAGGATCCTATAATGTTATATATTTCCGGGGGGAATACACAGATTATAGCACATGAAGAAAATTCCTATAAAGTTCTTGGGGAGACCATGGATATTGGGCTGGGAAATCTGCTGGACAAACTGGCAAGGGATGTAGGCATACCATTTCCAGGAGGACCAAAAATAGAGGAATTTGCTTTAAAAGGTGATAAATTGCTGGATTTGCCATACTCTGTAAAGGGAATGGATACATCATTTTCAGGAATTTATACAGCAGCCAGGAATTATATAGGAAGGGAATCCATAGAAAATATATGCTATAGCGTCCAGGAAACAACCTTTTCCATGCTGGTAGAGGTTTTAGAACGGGCATTATATTATACAGATAAAAGGGAGATTTTACTTGCAGGAGGGGTAGCCAGAAACGATCGGCTCCGTTCAATGGTTTCACATATGGCAAAGTCATCTGGATATGTTGCCTATCTTACAGATAAAAAATACTGTATGGATAATGGTGCCATGATCGCACAGGCAGGCATGTTAATGTATCTTTCTGGGCAGAGGCAGCATATAATGGATACAAAGGTAAATCAAAGTTTCAGGATCGATGAAGTCAAGGTTCCCTGGATTAACTCAAAAAAGCCTGTTATAAGCAATAACAGGGGGGCAGAAGCATTGATTTCAGAATCGCAGTTTTATGGTAGGAAAACTATTACAAAACAGCGCGTAGAAAAAGAATACAGAAATCAGGAACTGGATCGCAAAATAAGAACAGAAAGAATGAAAAATGAGTTTAACCTTATATTCAGGCTAAAAAGCAATGGAATAAATTCTCCTATTCTGTATGATTTTGATAAGTATAATTTCACATTAGTTATGCAAAAACTTGATGGTATAACACTCAATAAACTAATCAGGTCTGGGGATAACTATATGGCGGTTATAAATAAACTTGGCCAGATAATAGGAGAAATGCATAACCTATTAATCTCACATGGCGATCTGAACCCCAACAATATCATGGTTGTTGGGCCAGATATATATCTAATAGACCCCAGCATGGGAAAATTTAATTGTGAAATAGAAGATATGGCAGATGACATTTTCCTCCTCACAGAATCATTTAAAAATCTGTATTCAAACTATGATGTGCTTGAAAATCATTTTATAAGTTCTTATAAGGAAAAATCCACCAATTATGTAGAAATTATAAAAACGCTGGATGAAATAAAGCAAAGAAGGAGATATGTTTGATATAAAACAATATATACAATTTCTGTAATATGTTATACCTGGAAGTGCCCTGTTTAATCGTGTGTTGTTCCGTGAGTATATTTAACTATGGGTATTAAAATTATTATTAACATCACAGCATAATTAATAAATTATAATATGATTCCTGTATTATATGATAAAATTTGTTACCAGCAATAGCCATAAATACGAAGAGGCAAAGGCATTATTTAAAAGCAAAAATATAGAGCTTTCATGGGTTAAAATGGAATATGAGGAAATCCAGGCAGAGGATAATGAATTAATATGCAGGGATAGCTGCATGAAGTTAACAGAAAAAATTGATTCTCCATTTTTTATTGATGATACTGGGCTCTATATAAAATCTTTAAACGGCTTCCCGGGCCCATACGCCTCATACGTACAGTCTACATTAGGGAATTCAAGAATCATGGAAATTGGGGCAGGTTCAGAGGCACACTTCAAAACTGTGATAGGATTTAGCATGGAAAGTGAAATCTACACATTTACAGGAATATTAAATGGCCATATTGCAAAGAAGGAATCCGGAACTAACAAATTCGGTTATGACCCCATATTTATACCAGAAGGCTATGATAAAACACTGGCAGAGCTTTCGACAGAGGAAAAAAATATTATTTCACATCGTGGCAGAGCACTCGATAAATTCATGGATTTCCTATCTTCCAGAGGTATAAAATAATAGTTTTTCAGAACTATTTTAATCTATAATTTTATTAATGAGCATATAATTAGGAATAAATAAAGTTTAAGGTGTATATTATGGTTGTTGCAGTAATTGCGGATAGGAATAGTGGTAAAACATACAAGAAGGACATCTCAGAGGATGTTCTTGGTTCTCTAGCTGGCAGAAAAATAGGAGAAGAGATAGACGGTATATTTTTTGAAATGCCCGGTTATAAGATGAAGTTAACCGGTGGAAGCGCAAATGACGGGTTTCCTATGAAGAAAGACCTTTCAATTATGGGCAAAAAGAGGATACTTATAACCTATAATAAAGGCAGAAAGGGGAAAAATGGTGTTAGGAAAAGAGTAACATTCAGGGGGAATACAATAGGTTCAGATATATCCCAGCTTAATCTTGTTATTACACAGTACGGTACAAAACCACTTGATGCTAAGGAAGAAACAGAAGAAAAAGGAGAACAATAATGGAGCAGCCATCTGTTAATATAGGTATGGTTGGTCATGTTGACCATGGAAAAAGCACCCTGACTTTTGCTTTAACCGGCAAAAAAACAGATGTGCATTCTGAGGAAGTTAAGCGTGGGATATCAATTAAACTTGGATACGCTGATACACCCATATACAGGTGCACAGATGAAACAGGAAAAGAATTTTACAGCAATAAGAAAAATTCTGATAATTGCCAGCTTTCCCGCGTAATATCGATTGTGGATGCACCTGGCCATGAAACATTAATGGCTACAATGCTCGCAGGTTCTGCCATCATGAACGGTGCTATCCTTGTAATAGCAGCAAATGAAGAATGCCCACAACCACAGACAAGGGAACATTTAACTGCCCTGGAAATAATGGGAATAAAGGAAATCATAGTTGTACAGAATAAAATTGACCTTGTAACCAGAGAAAGGGCTATGGAAAGCTACAAGGAAATAAAGGATTTTCTTAAGGGCAGCATTGCAGAAAATGCACCGGTTATCCCTGTAAGTGCATATCATAACACAAATATTGACGTAGTTTTTGAAGCCATAGAGAAAATAATTAAAACTCCACCATTCAATGATAATGATGCACCTATGATGTATATAGCCCGCTCATTTGATATTAACAAACCGGGAACCAAACCCTCAAAATTGAAAGGGGGCGTACTCGGCGGTGCTTTAATTAGAGGCAAACTTACAGTAGGAGATGAAATTGAAATTGCTCCGGGAGTTCAGATTACTAAAGGAAATAAAACTACATGGGATAATGTCACAACAAAAATTACGTCCTTGATGGCAGGTTCGTCTTCATATGAATCTATTTTGCCAGGTGGATTGGCAGCAGTTGGAACTGAACTTGACCCATTCCTTACAAAAGGAGATTCATTTACAGGCAGAATAATCGGATTAAAGGGCAATGTTCCGAAAACCGTATTTAACATGGAGATGGATATACATCTGCTTAACCGTGTTGTCGGCTTTGACGAAGAAGTTAATGTTGAACCATTAAAATCAAATGAAATGATCATGTTAACTGTAGGGACTGCAAATACAATAGGAACTGTGACTTCAATTAAAGACAAACGTGTCGGTGTCTCATTGAAATATCCCGTAGCTGCCAGTATAAATGACCGAATGGCGATAGGAAGGCGTATATCCAACAGATGGAGACTTATTGGATACGGCTCTATACTGACTATATATTAATTTTTCAAACCATTATAAAATTAAATAAATATCATCATTATATTCTGGAATATGGAATTGAAGGAAAAGGTTGAGAAATATTTTGAAATTGAAAAAGCTGCACTTGACAAGATCCGTATAATAGCTCCTGTAGACTCATACATATACGGAATAGCCAAAGATCATATGGACATGGTTTTAAATTATTATAATGATGCAAAATACTTCTACAGCAAAAATGATTTTATTAACGCCTTTGCGGCTCTTAATTATTCATATGGGTGGATAGATTCGGCAATCCGCATAGGGCTGTTC
Organism: Ferroplasma acidiphilum; assembly: GCF_002078355.1. Taxonomy (NCBI): domain Archaea; kingdom Methanobacteriati; phylum Thermoplasmatota; class Thermoplasmata; order Thermoplasmatales; family Ferroplasmaceae; genus Ferroplasma; species Ferroplasma acidiphilum. The sequence goes on from NZ_CP015363.1 coordinate 113,580, forward strand.
GATGGAAACTCAGATCACAGGCTCTTCACTCATTTTAAATAACTATCATAGTCATCTGGACTTTTCTCAACTCCATGCAAATCCATATTTGCACCGTTATTTGCCACATCTGTCTTTATTAAATTCTCAATAACCGGTTCAAGCTTATTTTTAATATCCCTTGTCATCCTATTGAATGAATCTATTGATTTTGAAAGGTTTTTTGATGTTTCATTTAAATCTCCCACAAAGGTTTGCATATTGTTGTAAAACTCCTTGATTTTTGCTATCAGGCCATTAAAATTTTCCACAGTATTGATGTCTTTCCATCCCATGTGCACGGTAAGCAATAGAGATATCAATGTTACCGGCGTTGCTATAATTACCTTCTTTGATATTGCATCTTCTATAATTTCCGGTTTATTTGACATAACAAGGCTTAACAATGATTCCATGGGGAGAAACATAACGACAAAATCAACAGACCCATCGAATTTTTCCCAGTATTTTTTTGATGCAAGGTCCCTCACATGGCTATTGAAAGCAAGCATATACTTATCCAGGAAAGTTTTGTCCTCTTCACCATTCATATGTTCAAAATATCCGGATAGGGGGACCTTTGAATCAACAACTATTGTTCTGCGGTTTGGGAGCTTTATAATCATGTCTGGCTTAGTTAACCGGTCTTCAGAAACTGCCTGTTCGATAAAATCACAATATGGCGTCATGCCTGCTATCTCTACGGTTCGCCTTAATGTGATCTCACCCCATTTGCCTCTTATAGACGGATTTTTGAGGGCGCCTGATAATTTTATAGTATCATGTTCAAGGTCTGTTATTTTCCGTGATAGTGTATCCAGATTATCTTTCAATGCACCTGATTCGGATTTGCGTTCACGCTCTATATTCTCTATGTATGTCTGGTAGGTTTTCAAAGAATCTTTTAATGGCTCTATCAGGCCATTCAATTTTAATCCGGTATTTTCACGCTCGCTCCTCTCAATTTCCAGTGCATTTTTAAAAGCAATTGTGCCGGTATTCAGAAGGTTCCTGCTCTCAGATTCAATAAATTCATGCATGGAAGCTTTTAACTTATCCTCAACATTGCCGGACATTTTTCTATTTATCATTGAGTATATTACTATAGCAAGTGCAAATCCAGAAATGAATCCTGCAATAATTCCTATTACAAGCACAAAAAACATATTTACAATATACTAAACAAATAAAATAAATTTGTCATACAAATTGTGTTTATTGTATGCCAAGATCTATCTGGTTTTCTATATATTTCCAGAATTTATCCTCGATTTCAAATCCCCATAATGATTCAGGGACTTCGAAAAATGCCAGTTCAGGAGTTAAAAGAAAACTTTCTATTGCTGCCACCCCCAGATTCTGTAGCCATTTGCCCATTCCAATACTTATTTTTACATTATCCGGTGTTCCGGAAATAGTAATAGAATATGATCTGTCCATACCGGCTATGCTTCTTAGCAACCCTTCCTTTGTTGCCTGGATAAGGGTTCCATTTGGATGTTTTCCTAGCTGGGTTTTAAACTTCTCATTCTGAAAATACTGCTCTACAACATTTGATAATTTATCCAGGTCTATGTTCTTTCCGTTAAATTCTCTGTCCTTTGTCTTCATAGTCCCTGATTGGAATATTTATATATAATCTTTTTTGAAAAAGATACGATATTGGATAACTAGAAACCGGATTTTAAACAATTTTATATTATGCGGGTCCGAAGGGATTTGAACCCTTGACCGATGGATTAAGAGTCCATCGCTCTACCTAGCTGAGCTACGGACCCAGTTAGTTAAATAAGGTTATAACAAAATACTATTTTAACTTTTTAAATATTTAGTTGACAATTTAAAAGTCCCTTAATCTAAATTTGTTGTTCAGCAGAATACCAGCAATTGCTACTATAATACCGATCAATATGAGGAATGTGGAAAAATCTGCAACATACCCGATATAAACCAGATATCCAGTCGGCCCGTATGTTATGGAAGTAGCCGGATGTGATCCTGTAAATTCTATGAAAGCATAACTTCCTTCAGTCATGTTCCTATACTCTTTTATGTTCCCGAAACTTGTATAGGTAGGGAGGCTTAAAGCGGATAAATCCGTGGTATTAGTAACATTTCCTATATCTTTAGATGGAACAAGTCCCGAACTGGTTACGGGGTTGGTAATAGATATTATAAAATGTTTGGAATCAACTGATATGTTCTTTGATATGTACTCATTTCCCTTAACTGTAAAATTATTTTCGCTAATTTTTGGTTTTTCCATGCCACTGTATACGTACATAGAAACACCAACTATCAACATCACCACGCCAAGTACAAGAATCCATTTTTTCATAAATATTTCTAATAGGGCTTTATAACTTAAATTTCATATTGGTTAATATATTCTACAAAATAGCTTAAATAATATATCTATTCCACATTGTTGCTCAAATATATCTCCCTGAATTGCGTAATAAAGTAAAGCAGTACTATGCTAAATACGAATAGTGTAAAGATAATAATCATTATAGGTATATCATGATTGACCTTGATTATAAGCAATCCACCTACAACTGCACCGAAGAACACACCAGCATGTTGCATTGAGGTATAAAATCCAAGGTTCCCACCGTAGCTGTTTTTCGGAGCCAATCTGGTTATAAGTGTTGGAAAAACTGTTTCACTAATTATATACCCGGAATAGAAGCCTGCAACACTTAAAGCGAAGTATGTAACATCAGTTACGTGCGTATTAAGGAAGAACAACGGCACGCTTATCAGTAACACAATGAGCGATACAAGTGAAAATAGCACTGTTTTATTTTTATCTGCCGGCCTTGCTATAGCAAGCCCTATTATACCAGCAATGAAAACTACAGGAATAAGGAATTCATAGAATCTACTAACAGGGAAATACTTCAATGAAAATACTGGAAGATAAAGATAAAACACAATCATATAAAAATAAATGAAAAAACTGATTATTGATATAACTGCCAATTTTGAATCTATGTGCGCCTTTATTTTAAACATTTTTTCCTTCTTTGTTTCTTTAACTTTCCATAGAGGGATAAAAGATATGGCACCTATGATAGCCGCTATAACAAAAATTGAAGAATAATTGAAAATAGTTGCAAGCAAAGGCCCTACTATAACCCCAAGCATAAATGATAACCCGATTGCAACTCCTATAATTGCATCTGATATGTTCCGCCTGTTTACAGGAACGCTTTCATGTACAAGGGCAATTCCTGCAGAACTTACTGCTCCTGCCCCCTCTACAAGCCTTCCCAGTATGAGGCCATAAATATTGATCGGATCAGCACATATAAGATTGCCTATAATAAATGTCGCAATTCCTATAGAGATAATTAACTTCCTGCCATACCTATCAGAAAGCCGCCCAAGGGAAGTCTGGAATAAAGCCATTGTGATGCCGTAAGCTCCTAGTGCTGTTCCAATTAATAAGTATGATCCTGTGAATTTTTCTCCATATAATGTAAATATAGGCAATACCATAAATAATCCCAGTGTTCTCAACCCAATTGTAACTGAAACGAGTGAAAGGATTCTAAATTGATTCTTATCAAAAGCGCGCATCATGTATCCACAAATAGCGCCATTTATTATATTATTTTGCATGCTATATTGTACTATATCATTAATTAAGTGCTATTTTTTGACAAAATATGACTATAATAATTTTATAAAAACTGTTTCATATTTGTTATCTAACAAATGGTAAGAAAAAATGAAAATCTTTAATAATTAGGTGGTTATGTTTGTTCGATGTTGCATGCAAATATTATACTCATTTAAATACGAAAATTGTTTTGCTTCAAAACTTATAAATGACTTTAAGATCAGAATCAAAATAGTTGAGCAGGAATTTCGCGACAAATATATCTATGAAACATTATCATTATATTCAGAATCTGAAGATATTCTCAAAAAAACAATTGATTACCTTGAAAACTATAAACATTCAGAAGATGTGACTATCGTAGAGAAAGGCGCCAATTTTGTAACGCTTAACGTTGTTGCTAAAAGCTGCCCGCTTGTCGAAGTTATGAAGAAAAAGTTAATGAATTCAGATAGTAAAATTAAACTTGAACGGATAGACTACTCCGGCAACCTATTCTGGGAATTAAATGTTAGCAATTACAATAAAATCAGGCATATTGACGATACCTTAAGGGAAATATACGATATAAAAGATAGTAATATAAAGACCTTCAATGGTAGGCGTATAAGCATTAAATCGGAGTATATTTTAAAAGAAGCATTCGAAAGGGGATATTTTGATGTTCCGAAAAAGATAGGATTAAAAGAGTTGTCATCTACGCTTGATATCCCACCAACTACGCTTGATTTATTATTAAGAAGGCAGTTAAGGCAGGTTATACAACAAACAATAAAATAAATTTATTTAAAAATACTTAGCTGGAATACTATTGAAAGAACAATCAATATTGTAAAAAACTGATGCATAGGAATTATAAATCCCGGCCTCGATGCTGATTTGTTTACCGATATGAAAACAATTATTCCCACTATAATCTGTACTCCTATTATTATTAAAGCAACGTTGTAAGTGAAGAAGAATAATATCAGGGTAAATAGGAATAACAATACCGCCAGCCCGTGTATAGTCCATATCCATTGTGCCCTTGTTTTAGGTATTTTGAAATACCCGATTGCTTTTTGATATCCACGCTCGCCTGTTGTCATTCCCCCCATGTAAATTACTGCAAAGAAAAAGTATAATGGAATGTTATGGATCACAAGATCCAGCACATTTCCAGCTACAGGATATATTATCAACAGGTAAGTTAATGCTGTTGAGTAGGCCAGTATGTCATGAAGGCCCTGAACAACTGATGGTGCTTTGCCAGCAAGGGTATACAATGTTGCCATCCCCAGGAGCGCTGTTAATACTACAAGAATTAGCCCTGTAATTTCCAGTGCCCCATGTATAAGCACAACCATAATCACAGCGTCAACCCCGAGCAATGTGGCCAGTATCCTATGCCATACTTCAGGGTCACCTGCCTTCGCTTTCAGAGGCATATCTTTGGTATATGGCCACTTTGTCCCGAGTGATAATCCATACCCATATCCCTCTACAGTTCCGCCAACTATAACTATTCCAAATGCAAGAATTACCTGAAATACAAAATAATAGTATAAAATCACATTCATTAAATTCACCTTTATTTTTTAAACCCCGAATTTTTCTTTACCATTACGATATCACTACTATAATCTTTATTTTTTCTCCCTGTTCCTAATCTCTCTCTAAGAAAATTTCTGACATCATAAAAGTATATATTGTCGTATGGGCATGCTCTCTTGCAATCTCCAGCTCCAACACATTTAACACTTTTAAACGACCCTTTCTCTATAAACTGGCCAGGCAAAGTAGATATTCCAACCTCACAGGAAGTGGCACATGCCTTTGTTTCACAGGTTCTGCAAACATTTTTGTCCTTTACTTTAAGTTTGAAGAAACCCAGTACACTGAAGAAACCAACCAGCGTACCTGTGGAGCACCACCCATACTTTCTGCATGGGCTCATACCCACAAACGGGATGGAAAAGAAGAATACATACCACAGAATATTCCATATAAAATAGGAATAAAACACGGATGGATCTATTCCATAAATGCTAAAACTAAGGCTCCCAGTTGCCGTATACATATATGAGAATAGGGATGCCAGGATAGCCCATATCCATGCCCCACTGGCTATAAACAGTATTGAATCGGTAAAATGGCTTGATCTCATTTTGCGGCTGGGTTTTGCTTCCCAGTTATACCTCCCCATTGCCTGCCCGAGTGTTCCACCATACATTACTGCTGATGGGCATAAGGTTGAACAATAGGACCTCCTGCCGAAAAGGAGGGCAAGGAATGCATATAATGCATATGAACCCAGAAGTGGTATAACAAGGTAAGGGTATAGTGCAGCCTGTGCTCCAGTATTGGCCCAGAATGGGAGTTTATTATAATATAGGGGGTTTAAAAAATTAGGCCCCACTGTCGTATAGAGAATATATGCTGTTATGGCAAAGGCCAGATTTATTTTCTTTCCTCTATCCTTTAAAACTCTCATCCGGGCTATAACAAGAGCTATCATTTCCGTTCCCATAATTATAAGAAATGTTGGTGAATCCGTTATGTAACCTATTATGTAAAGAATTTCAATAAATGTGGATACCGGTGTAAATTTATAAACACCACCCACCATTCCATAAAACATCAAAAAATTATAAGTCCCGGTAGATGCAGGCACAAATGGTGAAACAAACTCTCTTAAAACATCATGCGCATAAAAGCCCGCCACAGATACTCCATGAAATGATGGCAATGTGTCTATTGCCCTGAAAAATGGGAGGTAATTGTACGTTGCAAAATCCATTGAACCCGCCATAAACAATTCTGATACAAAGGATGCAACAAGCACAAAAAATATTAATCTGGCTGGTTTATTAATTATCTTTTTCCTTTTAATTACGACATTATTCTCTGTTTTTGTCACGTTAATAGATGGCGTTTTCACAGAAAACATACTGCTAAAGTAATACCACATGCCAAACAGTATTGCCACTGCAAAGAATATCCAGGCAAACCCGAAAGGTTTCAAGATTATAGTTCCGATGAAGGTGCCGATACCCATTAAGAGATAATCAATGAATATCATCTTAATATGATACGCATCATCTTTGGGTAAAATGAGTTTGTGTTTTGCTATGAACTCAAAAAATATAATCATAAATATTATCATGATAGCCGTTTCCCCAACACCTCCTATAAAGACGAATTTATCATTACCCAGAAGCGTTGGTGCGAAAAGATCCATGGTGAATATAGATATTGCAGCATATCTGTGCATACCCTTTGGCTTGTATACAAGGAAAAGGGCAAACATTTCTATACTCATTGGAACAATGAAATATATCGTGTTTATTCCATTGCTAAGTGCGCTTACAAAATCAAATGAATAGATAGCATGATAATAATCGAAATGTATTATAGTGGGGTTAAACAGGTAAAACAAGAACAGCCCCATCGAAACTTCATTCCATATAATTAAGCCAGTAAACGCTGTTGCATTTGCCTTTGTAAGGCCCTTTCTATCCAAACCTCCATGCATTACACCTACAAAAACTGCAACTATGGGCTGTGACATTAATATCATGCCAAACGTAAATGCCAGCCCCGTGTCCAGAAAATTGTGGACTGTGGTTATATAAAGCAGGAACGCATCCAGCATACTTGCCATCATGGCTGTGAAAATTCCTATTGCTGCGATTCTAAGAAACGATATATCATTCTTATGCTTGAGTATATATGAAAAGACAAAAATAATGTAAGTTACCATAAAAATAATTGTCATAATTCCAATCAAAAATATCGTATCAAACATGTGGCTGTGCATTAAGTGATTTTATTATTAATTAATTGTAGATATTATTCTATAATTAAACTTATCTTTATCAAGAAATATTCAAAGGATAAAATGAAGCGAGAAATAGTTGAAAGTCTAATAATTTCGGTTTTTACACTTTATCTGTTTATATACTCCGCGATTACGGGGGTATTTGTAGTTTATAATACAAGATTATATCCATCAATATACCAATTTCTTGCTTTTCTATTGCCTTATGTTGTACTTCCTCTTCTGGTTTTCTTCAGAAAAAACTCGGTGATTAACAGGATATATCTATATTTCTTATTTATAGGGCTATTTTCATTTATTGTACTCTTATTCACATACATAGTTTACCCGTTGATGGAGATAATGGTATTGCTTACAATAGCATTTTACACAGATATTATAGACAATTTATATTATAAGGAAAATAAGCCACTATTTTACCGTGGTGCAACATTTGTGCTTATCCTATTTGTAATGTTGCTGGTGTCCAGGTTCTTTGTCATATCTGTACCGGTTGAACCAACGAAAATAGTTGTTGATTCTATATACGCCGATTTCTCACATTCACAGGTGCCATTCCTATTCTATTATGGCATTATAATGAGGGTAAATTATATTGACTTTACAATGGGAATCCAATCAATTATTCTCTATTTGATATTAGCAGCGCTGTTAACCGAGAACTACTTCCTTATATTCAGTATAGTAAATATTAACGGCGGGATTTCGAGAAAAAAATCAAATGGAAGAAGAGGGGCAAGTGCAATGGTAACACCTGCAATAAGTGGTGCTGTATCTGCACTGAGTTGCCAGTGTGAAGGACTGACGGCAATATTGCCGACTATTGCTGCCGTTGTTGCCTCGGCCATTTCCACGGCATTGCTGTCAGAAAGTATATTATTGCTATTAATCAGCAACTTTATGCTTACGGTGTTTTTCAACCGGCGGGCAAGAGTTAAACTCATATCACACATTAAAGATCTTAGAAATAGTAATTATTTCCCTCTCCTTGCAATATTTTTTGTTATGTTAATTCCAATCATGGAGGTAATAGGAATATTCTATCACCTTCAATTAACTTCGTTAACATTCTTTTATGGAGTTAACATACTGATGTTTGTATCAGGTATATTTTTGATGTATGCTATTACAAAGATCGGGATGAAGCCATTTATCAAGACCGTTAAGATAAAGGCAATACTTGCGGCTATTGCCTCTATTTTGATGTTTATCTGGTTTATACCCCCGATAGCATATTTTGCATATACAAATTATTATTACTATTTTCTCATGAATATAATGGGTGTAATTTCAGGGCTTTTAACCTATCTGGTGTACTTTAACATAGCTAAATTTAAGGCCGCTTATATAGAGTTTAACTCTATGATGTTCAGTATGACTGCTCTTGTACTTTTCTACATATCCATAATATCACTTGATGATCTTTTCCCATTTTATGGTATAAAGCAACAGTTGTATTTTTCCGCTATCCTATGGGGAATAACACTTCCATTTATGTGGTTGAGTACAATTGAAACAATGTACAGGCATTCTATAGTTGATACACCAATATTGCAAAAAGCCCACCACCAGGGAAAAGCAATACATGCCGGTAAATAATTGTAATATTTTTAAAATTAACTAATTTTTATAAAATCATAATATTCCAAGAGATAATCAAAAAGATTTAAAAAGAGTTATTAAAATATAAAGGTAACTTGAATTTATTTCCTTAAAATAAATTCTTTTACGAAAATAGTCGCACCTATCGTAATCGCAGCACACATTCCCATTATAACCTCTAAAAAGAAAGTCTCGGTATTGGGATTATAAGCTGCCGGATGAAGAGTAATCATCGCTGTTAATATATCTGGTATCATAGTAATTTATTACATATACATATAAAATACTTATTAATGAATATATTCAACTATTCACTTCCAAACATGTCTCACCACATATGATAAGTTCCACAAATTATAAGGCTGGTGATTAGGTTAGGCACCTGTATTAAACTTGAAAATAATATCCTGGAAAAAAGATACGGAATATAATAGTCTCTTTATGCAATATAGTTTTGAAGTCTCTTATCATGTTCTATTCTGTATTCCCCGGAAAGGATGCAGTATTAATTTGGCAGTGTTTTATGTATTTTCAACCGAAATTATTTTCTATTGGCAAATATTTCTATGTTCATTGGAATACAAAAGGAAGATAAACTGGGCCAAAAAATTATCGCAAAAACTGGAATAAAAATCTCAATAATAACACTATAGTAATCTTATCTACCAATATTGACGCAAACTTTCACTATACTTATGATGGCTAGAATAAAAATCAACTTATGGTAATTAAGTATTCTACCGCTGTCTCATTTCAATTAAACCGGAACACCTGAGAAAATCATATTTGCCGTCTCTAATGTGATAATATATATCAAAACAGTACCTCACTAACTAAATTCTATAATAAATATTAAATATAATTAGTTTATACTTATACGGTGATAGACATAAAAATAGGTGGAGTTAAACTATTAGCTACAGGTATGGGGCTGTTACTAGGCGGATTCGGAACTGCTATACTTTCTATATATTCCCTTTTGCCATTCGCAGCTTATACTGCAATATTGGGTGTGGCAGTTTTTATCATAGGACTAGGAATTACAGCATTGGCATCAACTAAAATTTCTCTGAATGCCGGAAATGATAATAAAATAGATTAGATATTCATTCATTAATGATATATTTAAATTATAAATATATTTTACAATTACTTTTAAGTATAATACAAAATTATAGAAATACATGACAGTAAAATTAGAAAATCTTAATAAAAAATTATTCTCAATGCCCCTATTGGGAATGTTTGCGTTGTTGCTTGCATTCAATCCAGATTCAACGGGTTCCATTGTGTCCGGATTTTATGCTGATGGGTATGCAGTGGATTTATTCATGCTGGCTGTTGCTATTGCCTTTATTGCAGCTCTGATTATCTTGAAATTCAAGGGCAAGTTTAAATCCTAATTTGATGCACGGGACCATATAAAATTATGCCATGTATTTTATCGAACCAATATCTATTTTTGCCATATGTATCACTTTTATTGAAGTATTATAATCAAAGCATATAGTTATAGTTAACTTATATGTCTTATAACCTTTGCAAGTGAATTGTTCCATATTATATTTTAGAAGACCCCTATAACTTTTCCTTTTTAATTTTTCACTTTTTTGCTACCTTCTTTTCTGCCCTCACAACTTTTAGATTTTCTCATAAAATTAAACATTCCATATACCATCTGTGTTTATTGCATTGAACTCCACCTATCCTCTGTCTACATGCTTTGCATGTTCTATTGTGCAGTGGAATTCAACCATTGGAAGCATCATTTTAAATTCTTCGACTAGGAGCATAGCGTTTTCTCTCTACTAGTGGCGAATCTCTGTACTTTCCAGTTGTCTAGCCACCTGATTATTATGTATGGTATCTTAGCAGCACAATTAATAAGTCGTTTCTTTATATGATGATAATGTTATGATCCACTTCCAGGATACAAACAGTCTTATACTCGGCCTTCTGTTAGTTTGCCTGGATATGTATCGCGGTCCCTTTTACTTTCCAGGATACTAGCTTAACTTTCTTAAAAAAATTAACAGGTTAGGATTTGAACGTTATATCAACTCAATTTTAAGTTGCTTGTCGTTGTCAATATACATAATATAAATTGTCATAAAATCAAGTTATAATGTAACGGGATATTTGATAATAAAGAGTTTAATAGAAACAAAAATTTTTGCACAATCACCTGACATCTTTGATAGTTGCTTCCAAACCTTCCATGCCCGTATTTATTCCATAATCATGAATATTCTGATTTACATCTTGTAGTACTTTTTCTGGTGTGGCATTCCCATAATCAGGCTTAACTATATATCCATTCAAAAGGTATGCTCCGGATGGTCCAGTAATAAGGGTAACTGAGTTTATATGTGGTATACTGCTGATATTATCACTAGGCATACATGGCCCATTAACTATTGCCTCTGTAGTATATCCTTTTATTACGCTGTATACAGATGGAGGAACATCTGCCTTTAAAGCTTTTAAGCCAGCTTCAGGTGTAGTATTCTTTGATAAATTTTCTCCATAAAGATATACTGGAACTATGATGGTGTTTCTATGATCATATGTAACGCTATACGTATAGCTGGTATTAAAGATAAGCCCGGGAGTATTATTGTACTGGTAACCACTCATGGATTGAGTTTCAATGAATTTCCCAGTCATATTAAACCCGGTACTATTAAGGAAATCATACACGGCCCATGAACCTGCGTCCCCTGTAGGGCTTCCATCCCAGGTAATATAGTAAACAAACGTGCTGGTATTATCTTTAATCAGGTCGCTGTCTGAAACTTTACAATATTGTTCTAGTTCTATAGTTTCGTCATGAGCATCATAATGTTCCGCCCCATAAATAGCAAGAAATGCTATTACAACAAAAAATACGATAAAAAATGCCAGTAATTTTCTGTTATTTTTTCTCTCTTCGGTCATTTTGGATAATAAGTTTAATAAGATATTTAGATATTTTTATAGAACTGATGTGCGACAATATGAGTAACAAGAGAAGGGCGTACCTATTAACCAGACATGATTTCGCCACATTTTAAGGTGTGTTAGCGACCTCACACACCAAACCCTTTTAACAAATAAAGTTTCATCACGTTTATTCATTTAGAGCACCTTTATTTATGGGCAGGTATATAAAAAAGTACACAATTTAACATGTAATATATGTTAACCGATATTTGTATGCAAAAATAAAAATTTTTGAGTTTCACGGTGTGGTAATTTTTGAATTAAATAATTTACAGGATAACAATATGGAAAAACGCAATAAAGAAGTTCTGCAAATCGTAAGCAATCAAAATATACGCATAAATTATCCACGAAAATATTCTATAATTAGTCTTATATTGAACAGTGAAATAGTAAAGCCATGGAAGCTGAAAGTAACGACCAGATTTATGAAAGAAATAACAAAATATACAATTCAGTCAGAGGCTGGATTTTTACTACGAATCATAAACAAGTTGGACTGCTGTATATACTTACATCTTTGGTTTTCTTTATAGGTGGTGGAGTGCTGGCTCTTTTAATGAGGGTTCAGCTCGCTATACCCAGATATGATCTTGTGCACTATGGATTATTTTCAGGAAGATTCTTGGATGCGTTGCAGTATAACCAGCTTGTAACTATACATGGTTTGACGATGTTAATATGGTTTTTGGGGCCACTTGGATTCGGTTTTGGTATATATCTGGTCCCACTGGCTCTTGGCTCAAGGGATATGATATTCCCGAGGATTAATGCCCTTGGCTACTGGCTTTATCTGTTTAGCGGTATTCTCCTCTGGATAGGTTTCTTCCTGCCAGGAGGAAACCTTGATACCGGATGGACAGTGTATCAGCCATTATCATCTTTTAAATTCACACCGTACTTAGGGGCAGATACTGCAGCAGCCGCTGTGGTTGTAAGGAGCCTTGGGACAATAATTGCGTCGTCGGAGGTAATTGCCACGGTTTTCAAGGCAAGGGCCCGTGGCTTCAGATTAATGAATATGCCCCTATTTGTATGGGCAGTTCTATGGGTATCCATGATATCATGGTATGTGTTCCCTGAAATCGGCGCAATGTTCTTTACCCTCGTTGTATCTAATGTTCTTGGACTTAGTGGCTTCATATCCACTTATGGCGGTGCTTTGATGTGGGAAAACCTGTTCTGGTATTTCGGGCACCCGGAAGTGTATTTACTATTATTGCCAGGTACCGGAGCAATGTTCGATTATCTATCTAATCTTGGTCATAGGGCACCCTACCTGAAGAAATGGATGATAGCTGCCATGGGTGCAATTTCTGTCGATAGCGTAATGGTGTTCCTACACCACACATTCATGACTGGAATAGTATTTGCATGGTTAATGGCAACTAGTGTATTTACAGAGACAATCTCAATACCAACTGGAATGCTTATAGTGGGATTAATAGCAACGCTATTGGGAGCTAAGCATAAATTCCAGACACCCATACTATTTGCACTTGCGGCTTCAACATCCTTTATGATCGGCGGAATTACCGGTGTAACGCAATCTTCACTTGCAATTGACACAATTGTGCATGGAGATTACTACGTTGTAGCACATTTCCATTACTTCATGGTAGGAGTTGCTGTGATGGGATTAATGGGAAACCTGTATTATTACTTCCCTAAGTTCACTGGAAAAATGTATAGTGAAACATGGGGAAGAATACACTGGGCTATTGCATATATTGGAGTTAATGTACTCTATTTCCCGATGTTCTTCCTTTACGATTTGCCAAGGAGGGTATACACATATCCGGCTGGCTACGGATATACTATATTTAGCGAAATATCAACGGCGGGGGCATTTATTTTCGGTTTATCATTCCTGATAATGTTCGCGAATTTCGCCTATTCTATGAAAAAACATGCACCACTTACAGATCAGAATTCATATAAGGCTACAGCTGGATTTGTATGGTTCACATCAAATCCACCGAAATACTACAATTTCGATTACGAGCCATATGTCGGTGGAGAGGATCACAGAGATCTTCTACTGGATAAAAATAATCCGATAAAACCACCAAAGGTGGAACTTTCTACGAGGCCATTATTAATTGGAGTGGGAGTAGTTCTAGCATTCATCGGTGCAGCTGTTACTCTTATGGGATACAAGCCATACGCCTTTGGTCCTGCATATGCTTACCTTGGATATGGAATAATAGCATTTGCAGCAGCTATATTCCTGTGGGGCACCATAGGATGGATGTATGATGACTTCAAACTGAGATCACCGAATGTACCTCCTATGTACAAGAAAGAGCCTGTAATGAAAGGATTTAACAATACAAGGCTAGGTATGCTTATGTTTCTTGCAGGCAACATGATATGGATGGCGACTTTCTATGGGATGGTTGAATGGCTTAAATTGCAGTCCGCATCACCATATGTGGATGGCAATGATCCTACTACCTGGTTCTTCCCGACCATGGCAACAGTATACATAGTAATTTCCATAGTTGCAATAGGAATAGCAGCTTTGCTAGCATGGGGTTCTACATATGGAGCAATAAGAAAGGAACGCAATAAAAGCGCCAATTATATGACTGCAGGTGTTGTATTAGCAGTGATATCACTGATAACATCATTGCTTTCCCTAATAGTAATTAATTCGTATCCGGCATTAAGGTATGGTGCTGCAACGGCGAATAATCCTATAGCATCAATGTACTGGCTAATTTCCCTTATGGACCTGCTATTCTCTATAGGTGTGATAGCCGTGATGATAAATTACGTAGTACATCTAAAGAGGGGAAAGAAGATACTTTGGGGAAGAACCGCAACAAGGGCGGATGTCGTGATGTGGTTTGTTGCGTTTGTGTTCCTAACAGGTATCTTTACTACTATAGCTTTTGTGGTATGAGGTGAGAAAATATGGATAATTTAAATAAAGAACAAACAGAAAATGTAAATGTCAATAAAGCGCCATTGAAATATGGATATGAGGATATTGACATGGAAATAGGCGATGACGACCTTGAATATAACCAGGTAGGGATATTGAAAAATCCATATGCAGTGGCTATTATAGTAATAGCCATATGGTTTTCCCTCTGGCTGTTCCTACAGGTGTTCCTGGGGAGGTGGTTTAGTTGAAACCGATTCTGAAGGCGGCATTTGCTGTGTTGGCAATAGCTATAGTACTAATAGCTGCTATAGGTATTGTGACGGCTGAGTATCATCCGATGAACACAATAATGTCTGATCAGGGAGCAGTTTCGCACCGGGATATACCATATTACAACACAACAATCAATGGTACACATGTTGAAGTTGTGAACCTGTCACTTGCCGCATGGGGTCAGGGGAATGGGTATCCTAACGCCTACCCGTTTAACTTTAATGGGACTTCATACGGTGCGATGACCATTTATCTGCCTGCGAATGCCGATATTCATGCTAACATGACAAATTATGAGGTAAAACCACATACTTTGAAGTTTGAATTACCGTATAGTTCACAGTGGTCGACAGGTCCTATATGGGCACATACCAGTGTGCACGTCAAAAAAGTAATAGCCAGTACAGGAACAATAGATCCTATATGGTATGGTAATGTCGCACATTACAGATCAATATGGTGGAACGATACAGCGTCTGGCCATTACTGGGTAGTCTGTGGTTTAACTACCCACGCTGAAGCAGGCATGTATGCGTTTGTGATAGTTAGCAGTAGCGTTACTACTCCATACTATACTATAAAATGAGGTGGATAAGATGTTTGAAATATATAATATAATTCCAAGTGTGTATCATTTGATACCCAGGGGTTCCATTACGGGGGCCGAAATAACATCTATATTTCTGGCTTATGTATTACCAGGCATATTGATAGGAGGGGGTTTTGCCCTCTGGTATGTATATGTCTTTTTAAAAAGCTATAAGCCTAAAAATGCAGATGAATTTGAGAAGGAGAAATACAACAAAGATATGGATATGAGGCCGGGCAGGATTGAAAACCTTGAACGTGGCAATAAAACAATATTTAAAATATTCGTTTTATTTGTTGTGTTAATATTGCTGTCTTTACTGGTTTATGACCTACCGCCTGCATATGGTATCAGGGTCGCTGGCGCTGCACCATCCGCACCTACAGATAGCCACCATTATATGGATATCAATGTTGTAGGTTACCAGTGGCAGTGGGTGTTCATATACCCCAACGGAGCATCAAGCAGGCATTTCCTTGTACTTCCAGCTGATACGCCTATACAGTTTAATGTAACTAGTGTGGATGTGATGCATTCGTTTTACCTGATTAACGTAACTAAAGTGGATGCTTTCCCGGGTCATTACAACTATGTATGGTCTAATATTACATTGACCGGAGAATACCAATTTGAGTGTGTCGAACTCTGCGGTCTTGGACACGCTCATATGAGAGGACAGGCTTTCGTCCTTCCTAAAGCACAGTATGAAAGCTGGTTAAACACAACCAGGGGAGGCGAAATGGTAGAACAATTCCATGTCGGTACTTACTCTGAAAACTACGGACCCAACAACTATGATAATGGAACTGTAATAACTCCACCTTCAGCCGGTGCATAAATAAAATAAATTTATCTTTTAAAATTTTTAATAAACATTATTTATGGTGACTAATTATGAGCAAAATTACAAATTTCATGAAAATTACAAAGTTAGAAATTACGATTCTAATTGACTTAGTTGCCATTACAGCATTTATTCTGGTACCAGGCAGTTTTTCCCATCCTCTTATATTGTTTTTATTGATTTTGAGTGGGACTCTGGCATCGATGTCAGCCAGCATGTTCAATAATATTTATGATATGGATATAGATACCAAAATGAAGAGAACAAGGTCCCGGTCATCTACACTTAATCCCGGCACAAGAGGGCTTATCTTCAGTATAGCTGCTGCAATGATAGTTGTTTCTTTTGTTTTAAGCTCAGTATTTATTAACTTACTCACAGCGTTATTCATTTTTGGGGGTTTCCTTAGCTATGTTTTCCTGTATACAATATTTCTCAAGAGAAGAACTACATGGAACATAGTCATTGGCGGTATAGCGGGAGGTTTCCCAGCTCTGGCTGGATGGGCAGCGTTAACCAACTCTGTATCCTTTACATCTCTATTTCTTGCTTTCCTTGTATTTATGTGGACACCAACTCATTTCTGGAATCTATCAATTAACAATGTGGACGATTACAAAGCCAGCCACGTGCCAATGCTTCCAGCAATAGTTGGAATAAAGAAAACAGAATTCTGGATCGTTATAAATACCGTGATTCTAATATTTTATTCATTAATACCTCTACTTGTCCCATCAATAAAACTTGGCCTGCCATATATACCAATTGCTATCATAATGGATATAATTCTGTTATACTATGTTCTAAAGCCAGCTTTCAGGTTGTATGACAAAAAATATTTCAGAAAAGCTTTCGGTTTTTCCAATATGTATCTTATGATACTATTGCTGGTAATCATAATATATCCATTTATATAATTTAAATTAATAGCATTCTGGGGGTAATAATATTTGTCTAAAATTAATTTTGATTTTCCTGAAGGAATTATGATCATACCAAATACGGTTGTAAATGTATACGTTATAAAATACATGGGAACAGTTATACAGATAGATGCTGGAATTAAATCTGACGCTAATAAAGTCATCAATTTTTATAAGGATTCCGGCTTGAACCCCGACTACATTCTGATTACCGCGGTAGATTACATCCATGTAGGCGCACTAAGGGATATTTACGACGTATACAATCCGAAAATATACGTTCCAAAGAGGGAAATGGGGAGTATGAAAAATGGTCCTACGCTCAGGGGTATTCTTGAAGTAGAAGGCAAAGGGCTACAATTTGAAGGAATACAGCACGTTTATTCATATAACAAAATGGATATTGATTTTCTGGAAGTTATTGGAACTCCTGGTTATACCATGGATAATGTTTCAATTTATTTTCGTGATAAAAATTCACTATTTGTTGGGGACTCTATTATAATTAAAAGGAACAAAATAAAAATTGATAGCATGTTTACACAAAATATGCAGATGGCTAGATCGTCTCTTGATAAAATTAAAGAATTTTGCCCGGCAACCTTATTCCCATCACACGGGAATCCATACAGGTGTGAATAACCATCATTAAATATATTTTTATATTCAGTCTACCATAAGATATCTTTTCTATAATCCACTAAATCCATAGTGAACGTATAAATTAAATAACAAACTTAATAAATATTAATCTAATAACCTTTAGAATTTAACCATACACATTGGGCAATGCTAAATGCAACCCGTAATATTGCAATTTATTGGCAATATAGCAAGTGTAACGGTTGGTGATATAAAATGGCAACACCGCATCATTCCCGAAGGGGATCAATGGCGTACTATCCCAGAGTACGTGCTAAAAAAATTGGGGCTGAAATTCGTTCATGGCCAGAGATAGAGGGCAAATCGAAGATTCAGGCATTCGCTGGATATAAAGTAGGTATGACACACATACAGGTTACTGACTATAGAAAAACCAGTGTAACTGCTGGAAAAACAATTATGGTTCCTGTAACTGTGGTGGAAGTTCCTCCGATCAATGTCATAGCTATAAGATACTATGAAGATGGAGACAACGGGCTTCAGGTTTTCGCTGAGAAAAGAGCTGAACAAATAGAGAAAGAGGTATTCAAAAGGATTCCTGAAATTAAAAATAAAGAACCAAAAAATATTGAAATAAAGGACGTCGCTGATGTCCGCTTACTTGTGAATACAAATCCTCAACTTGTTACTGGAATTCCAACTAAAACCCCTGAGATATTTGAAGTTAGAATATCAGGTTCTACCATAGCAGACAGAATCAAACTGGCAGAAGAAAAATTAGGCAAAGAACTTCACTTTGATGATTTCAACTCTACCGGTTCTTTTGTCGACGTCATATCAGTTACAAAGGGAAAAGGTTTTCAGGGAGTAGTAAAAAGATTTGGAGTTAAACTTTTACCAAGGAGCAACAGAAAACACAGAAGGATGATCGGAACCCTTGGTCCATGGCATCCCGATTGGGTAAGAAACACTGTCCCACAAGCCGGGCAGGTTGGGTTACACCAAAGAACAATACATAATATCAGGATAATGAAAACTGCAACGAAAGAACAGGTAGACGAAATTAACGTCAAAGGTGGGTTCTTGAAGTACGGGCTTGTCAGAAATGATTACATACTTCTTTACGGCTCCATATCCGGGCCATCAAAACGGCTTATTAAAATGAGAGACCCCGCAAGGCAGGCTGTTCCAAATACGGACAAAGTCGATATTACATACATATCCAGAGAATCTAAGCAGGGTGATTAAAAATGAAAACTAACGTTTATTCTATTGAGGGAGAAGTTACAAAGGAAATAGAACTTCCACAGGTATTCGAGATAGAAACCAGGGAAGATTTGATACACAAGGCATTCAGGGCAATTTCGCTGTCTATGAGGCAACCTTACGGGTCTAGCCCATTGGCAGGAACAAGAAGAGTGGGCCACAATCTTGGACCTAACCATGGTATCTCAAGGATTCCAAGACTTGCAAGCGGGTCGAGGGGAGTTCTTCTGGCCAGCATGGTAGGTGGAAGAAGTGCCCTATCACCACGCAGTGATAAGGTTTTATATAAAAAGATCAACAAAAAGGAACGCAGGCTTGCTAAATTAAGTGCGATCGCCTTTACTGCAAATAAGGAACGCATACTGCAGAGAGGGCATAGAATTTCAGAGGAATCTATTGAAAAGTTAACGTTTCCTGTCGTAGTAGAAGATGATATTGAAAGTATTACAAAGGTTAAGGACGCAGTTCAGGTGTTATCAAATCTTGGTGTTTATGACGATGTATTAAGATCTAAGGACGGGAAGAAAATAAGGGCCGGACGTGGAAAAATGAGAAACAGAACATATAAGCAACCTAAAAGTTTACTTATTGTTGGTTCTTCTGTGGAGAGCTTAAGGGCTTTTGCTTCACTGCCAGGCGTTGATCTTGCTTCACTTAATAGCCTTAGCATAACCAAACTCGCACCTGGAGGAAATCCAGGGAGATTGACAATTTATACTGCATCCACAATTGAAAACCTTAGGGAGGTGAATTAAATGGATTATGTTATATCTCCGGTGGTTACAGAAAAGACCACATTGATGATGGAAAAAGAGAACAAACTCACTTTCATAGTTGACCGCAGAGGCAGAAAAAAAGATATAAAGAAGGAAATAGAAGAAAGATTTGACGTAAAAGTAATTGGATTAAATATCCTGATAACCAAAAAGGGTAAAAAGGCAATAGCTAAATTATCCGATGATTACTCCGCAGAGGAAATAGGCGGCAGAATAGGAATATTCTAAGGTGAATATAATGGGAAAACATATAGTAGCACAGAGGAGAGGACACGGTTCATTAACATACAGGAGCCCGAGTCACAGGCATCTTGCTGAAATTAAGCATCTTTCCAATGGAAATTACAGTATAGATGATATAATTCAGGCACCGGGTAGAAATGCACCGTTACTGTCACTTAAAAATGAACAGAATGAGATCAGTTATATGATAGCTTTCAACGGAGCTTTCAAGGGCCAGAAATTGTATGCAGGGGAGGTCGGCAATTCAAACAACGGCACTACCACAACACTATCAAAAATAGAAGATGGAACATATGTATACAATATAGAAAACCATCCCGGTGATGGCGGGAAGTTCTGCAGAACTGCAGGGTCTTCCGGACTGATAATAAGCCATGGCAATTCAGTTTCAATAAAATTACCATCTGGTAAAACCAGGGAGCTTAATCCAAATTGCAAGGCAACTGTCGGCGTGGTAGCTGGATCAGGAGCCAGGGATATACCAATATTAAAAGCTGGAAAGCATATAAAATATCTTCAAAGCAAGGCCAAAAGGCCGTATACCGTCAGGGGTGTAGCAATGAATGCAGTAAATCACCCACATGGTGGTGGAAATCACCAGCATGTTGGAGGTCCAAGCACTGTAGCAAGAGGATCACCACCAGGAGCAAAGGTTGGTAGATTATCACCAAAAAGGAGGGATAAGAAATGGTAGTTAGAAGACAGGTATCTGTAAAATCGATAAAGAGAAGATCACGAAAGGCTCAAAAAGCCATTACGGGAAGAGCTAGAGAGTTCTCCTACCGTGGAAAAACTATAGAAGAACTTGAGCAGATGGAACTTCCGGAGCTTCTGGAGTTGTTCCCTGCCCGTGTAAGAAGATCCTACAATAGGGAAATGAATCACGAGCAGCAGAAACTGTTTGATGATCTTCTCGGGGATAAGGAAACATTGAAAACACATGTGAGGGATGTAATAATCCTGCCACAATTTGTGGGAAAGAAAATAGAGCTATATAATGGCACATCCTATTTGAAATTTGAAATCAAGCCGGAAATGATAGGCCATTATCTAGGTGAGTTTGCGCCAACAAGAAAAGAGGTAAAGCATTCCGGTCCAGGAGTCGGAGCTACAAGGTCATCAAAATTCCTGCCACTGAAGTGATATTATGAAAGGATACAGTATTGATAAAATGCCGGAAAAGCATGCTAGAGCACAGGTTAAAGAGACCGATATATCTCTGAAGGATGCAGTTAACGTAGCCCATTTCATCAGAAATATGGATCTTGAGGCAGCAAAAAATGCCCTTAACCTTGTTGTTGAGAAGAAAATGGCTGTGCCCTATTTCAGGTACCTTGATTCCGTGTCACACAGGAAAGGCATAGGTCCTGGAAGATATCCTGTAAAGGCGGTCAAATCATTCCAGAAATTGCTTGATGATGTATCAGCAAATGCCGAATTTAAAGGCTTAACAGATGATTTAAAAATATTCCATATCTCCGCATCTAAGGGAAGGATGATTAAGAAATTCACTCCCAAAGCATACGGCAGGGCAGGTGCGAATTTCAAAGATCTGATCAATCTTGATATAGTCGTAATAGAAAATGAAAAGGAGTGATATGATGAAGGAGAAAAAATTTGTAAGTGACAATATTAAAAAACTGCTGGTTACTGAATACCTGCAATCAGAGAACGATAGTGCCGGTTTCGGTGGTATGGATATGAAGCGTACCCCTTTCGGAACCAATATAACGCTCTATGTTAACAGGCCAGGGCTTGTTATCGGCAGGCACGGATCTAAAATCAAGGCAATGACCAGCATTCTGGAGACCAAATATGGTTTAGAATCTCCCCAGATCGAGGTAAAGGAGGTAGAGAACGCTGATCTTAACCCGCAGGTTATTTCTAAAAAAATAGCACTTTCCCTTGAAAAGGGGTGGAATTACAGAAAAGCAGGAAATACCACATTGAGGAGAATAATTGATCAACACGCAAGGGGAGTATTAATCAGGATCGGTGGAAAGATATCTGGAGAGAGAGCAAGAACCCAGAAGTTTATGTATGGAGAAATTAAATATTCGGGTGAACCTGCAAGGGCTGGTGTCATAACCGGGTACTCAGTTGCAATGCTTAAAACCGGTGCCATAGGAATTTACGTAAGGCTGCTAAGGCAGGATTACCATTTACCGGATGAGATATCAATAAACACAGAAAGAAAAATACCAGTACCCGATAAAAAATCGATGCCAGAAGAAAGTAAAGAGGTAGAGGAAGATGGAACTAAAAGCTAAGGAATTAAGGGCAATGTCCGATGAGGAAATAAATGAGAAACTTAAGGCCTTAAAGGAATCCCTTTTGAAAGAGAGATCAGCTATAGCTATGGGTGGTGCTCCAGCAAGCCCGGGCACAATGCACTCTATAAAAAAGCAGATTGCAAGGATACTTACTGTTATGGAGGAAAAAAGAGAATGAAAGATAAAGATTTCACAGGAATGCCAAAAGAACTGCAACCATGGGAAGGATTTAACCGTGACAGTAAGCTTATTAAAATAAGTGTAGATAAAAGAAGGTATGGAAAGCTTGTAACTGTTATAGATGGTATTGATCCGAAAACAGAGAACATAAACGACATCGCAAAAACATTAAAAAAGAAAGCTGCCTCAGGCGGAACGGTCAAAGATGGTAGGAGTATTGAATTGCAGGGGGACCATCGCGATGTTATGAAAAAGGAACTGGAAAGCATGGGATTCAAGGTGCAGATGGCATGAATGCAAATGAAGTCTATTTAATGGAATTTATCGGCAAAAATATAACGGTAAAAAATTCACATAACATTAAAAATGTAGGCATTAAAGGCAAATTAATTGACGAAACAAAAAACATGATGTATATATGGAATGGGTCTAAAATATGCAGCATACAGAAATCAGGCACCATATTTGGAATCGAATTCAATGAAGGTGCACATTACGATATTAATGGAGATGCCATATTAATAAAGCCTGAAGATAGAACAAAGGAGAAAAGAAAAATATATAAAAAATTAAGGGGGTACGAATCAAGATGAATAATATAGGAATAGATGTGAAACCACCTGAAAAGGAATGCAATGATATTAATTGCCCATTTCACGGTGAACTTCCTGTCCATGGTCAAATACTGGAGGGCAAGGTTGTTTCAGTCAAAATGAAGCGTAGTGTTGTAATACGGAGGGAAGCCAAGGTATATGTTAAAAAATATGAGAGGTATATAACAAAATTTACCAAATACCATGCTCATCTTCCAGACTGTATAGACGTAAAAGTTGGTGACAGCGTTAAGGCTGCTGAATGCAGGAAACTGGCAAAAACCATAGATTTTGTGGTTATAGAAAGGGTGAACTAAATGAAGGGTATTTCAGGAAATGAATCAAGGGGGCTGCCTCTCGGGGCTGTTATTCCATGTGCTGATAATACAGGGGCTAAAATGATTAGCCTCATAGGGGTTAAAGATTTGCATACTGTGGCTAGAAGAATACCAGCTGCTGGTGTCGGTACCCTATTTATTGCCAGTGTTAGAAAAGGAACACCGGAAATGAGGGCAAAGGTCGTCTATGCAGTTGTTGTGAGGCAGAGAAGGCCATATAGAAGGGCAGATGGCAATATTATCGAGTTTGAAGATAATGCTGCTGTGCTTGTAACCCCGGAAGGGGAAGTAAGGGGATCAGAAATTAAAGGCCCTGTTGCCAGGGAAGCCGCAGAGAGATGGCCAAGAATTGCCGCAATTGCGTCAACTATAGTGTGAGGTATTATAATGTTAAATACAAAAATAAATGTGTCTCTGAATCGCGATCTGAAGAAGAAATATGGCATCCGCCGTTTCCCGGTCGTTAAAGGAGATATAGTAAAGATAGTATCAGGTTCAAGGAAAGGCGAGGGTGGCAAGGTTATAGGTGTCAGCCATAAAACTAAGAAGATAGCAATAGAGGGCATAACAATTGCCAAGGCCGATGGAAAACAGGTTGAGTATTATATTGACCACAGCAATCTTGTGGTCACCAAACTGGATCTTTCAATAGAAGGCAGATTTAACAAGATTAAAGAAATAACAGCCAGGAGAAACCTTCCAACGCCTGAACCAGAAAAACCGGCGGAGTCGGAAGCAACACCGGTAGAATCTGAGCCAGTTGATGTAGGAGAAAGCAGTGGCGAAACTATTGACCTTCCAGAAGATAACGGGGACGAACTTGAGGAAGATAATAGTGACACTGAAGAAACAGACGATATAAAAGAGGATGATGATAATGAAAACTAAAATAATGATGGCTTCGAGAAAACTGAAAATTCCAAGAAAAACAAATTTCTGGTCAGTTACTCCGACTCCAGCCACCCATAGCAAGGAGGATTCCATTCCGATGCTTATTGCTTTAAGGGATTACCTTAAACTCGGGGATAAGGAACGTGAAATTACCAGGATACTGAATAACAATATGGTAAAAGTCGATGGCAGGATAGTTAAAGATAGAAGATTTCCTGTTGGATTCATGGATGTTCTTTCAATAGATACACTGGAAAATGACTATATAATTGTTTATGACAGGAAGGGCAAACTTGTAATTCGCCAGAATGCCCCTGGCAACAAAGGATTGAAATTATTTAAAGTTGTTAAAAAAACTATTATAGGTACAGGGAAAATACAGCTTGGTTTCCATGATGGAAAAACAATAGTTACCGATAGAAAAGACATAAACACTTCCGATGTCCTATTAATGAAGATACCTGACCTTGAAATAGAAAATGTGCTGAAAATAGCTGAAGGAGATAAAGTGTTTATCACCGGTGGTTCACACGTTGGCGAACTTGCCACTATAAAATCTATCGAGGTAAAAAAATCATCAGTTAAGAATATGGTATATCTTAACGAGGGCTTTTCAACAATAAAAGATTATATGTTTGTCGTAGGCACGCCCAAGTATACCTTTAAAACACCGGAAATAGAGGTGATATCAAATGATGAGTAAAACAGATAACCCGATGAGGAAAATCGCCATAGACAAAGTAGTAATAAATATTGGTGTTGGTGCAGCCGGCGAGAGGCTTACAAAAGCAACCAAGGTTATAGAATTATTGACGGGCCATAAACCCGTGATTACAAGTGCTAAGAAAACAATAAGGGATTTCAACATAAGGAAAGGGCTCAACATAGGCGCAAAGGTCACCCTCAGGAAAGATGATGCTTATAAATTCCTGAAAGAAGCATTTTATGCGAAGGACTATAAAATTCCTGTGTACTCCTTTGATAAGCAGGGAAATGCCTATTTCGGGATAACAGATTATACAGATTTCAAAGGCATGAAATATGATCCGGATATAGGAATATTCGGAATGGATATCGCTATAATACTTAAACGGGCAGGCGGATACAGATTGCCACGCAGAAGGATTGCACCCAAGAGTATACCAAGAAGCATAGGAATATCAAAGGAAGAAACAATACAGTTTCTTGAGGAGAACTTCAACGCTCAGATTGTGAGGTAATATCAATGCAGGTAAAATTACAACCAAAAAAGAATTTCGGGCATTCTCAGGGATGCGTCAGATGTGGAAGGAAAAGAGGTCTGGTAAGAAGATATGGTATCAGAATGTGCAGGCAATGTTTCAGGGAAACGGCTGAGAAGATCGGTTTCCGTAAATACAGTTGAGGTGATATTAATGAAAAGTGATCCGTTAAATGATGTAATAAATACCATAAAGATGGCCTCGAGAATAGGTGAAAACGAGATAACCATAAGCCCCGCTTCGAGAATCATAGGGCGTGTCCTTAAAGTGATGCAGGATTACAACTACATAAAGAGCTTTGAGGTAATAGAAGAAGAAAGAGGTGGCAAATTCAGTGTTGTCCTTAGCGATACAATAAATAACTGTGGTGTAATAAAGCCAAGGCTATCTGTTACAAGATCTAGCATAGGAAGATATGAATCAAGATATCTACCCGCACAGGATTTCGGCATAATAATACTTACTACCACTAAGGGTGTTATGAGCCACCTTGAAGCCAGGAAATTTGGGATAGGTGGAAAATTGCTGGCCTATGTTTACTGAGAGGTGGAATGAATGGTAAATTGGAAAGATAAAATGGAATTAAAAATACCTGAAGGAATAAGTTTAGACATTGATGGCACTGTCATTAATGTTAAGGGAAAACTTGGGGAAGCCTCAAGGAATTTCAGGGATAAATACGTAAAGGTATACAAAAAGGAAAATTCAATAATAATAGCGGTTAGCAAGGAAAACAAGTTCACAAACGGAATCATAGGAACATGGTATTCCGAACTAAAACTTGTTTTTCACGGTGTGTCCAATGGGTTCAAATATGAAATGAAAATAGATTTCACCCATTTCCCTATGAGGGTTTCAGTACGTGGAAATGAACTGCACGTTGAAAACTTCCTGGGCGGGAAAGCCCCGAGAATTGCAAAGATCAAAAATTGCAAGGTATCGGTAAAGGGGGACCGTGTAATTATTGAAGGCATTGACAAGAGGGACATGGGGGATACAGCTGCTAATATAGAAAGAGCAACTTATATAAAACATTTCGATGCCCGTGTGTTCCAGGATGGAATATATCTGCTTAAGGGGGTGAATCCGGATGAGTTATAAGCCCTTATTAACTAAGGAACAGAAAGTACTATTAAAGAAAAAAAATGAAGTAAATAGAAGAAGAGTAGAATTCCACAGGCAGGAATGGTTCAGGTATAAGAAATTTGATGATTCATGGAGAAGACCGAGAGGAAAGCATTCAAAGCTCAGAACACATCTAGGGTACAGGTCTCCTGTAGTCGGCCCCGGGTATAGAACCCCGAGAGCTGTAAGGGGCCTTCATCCATCAGGATTCAGGGAAGTTCTTGTACACAATGTAAATGAACTGTCTAAAATAAATCCTGATCTGGAAGGTGCAAGAATTGCATCTTCTGTTGGATACAGAAAAAGAATAGATATAGAATCTGAAGCTGATAATCTCGGCATACACATATTTAATAGGGTGGTCAAATGAAAATGTCCAGCGTTAAGGAAATATCAGCAGATGAGCTTAAGGTTGGCATATCCAGAGTCTGGATAGATACAAATAATCTTGATAGGGTACTGGATGCAACATCCCGTGAGGATATAAAGAAACTGATAGGCCTTAATATAATACAGAGAAGGGATAAGAAGAACCATTCAAATCAGAGACTGAAGAAAAGAATAAACCAGCTAACCAAAGGCAGAAGAAGGGGTCCGGGTTCTGTCAGAGGAACAAAATATGCGAGATATCCAAGAAAGAGAAGATGGATAACAACCATAAGGGCTTTAAGAGATGAACTGAAAACCTTAAAAGAGAAAGAATCAATCGATAAAACAACATACCGCAAATATTACAGAACCATAAAGAGCGGGTCTTTCTCTTCAAGGGCACAGCTTGTTTCTCACCTTAAAACGGAATCATTGATAAAGGAGGATAAACATGAAAACGACACCAGTACTTAAAAGAAGAAATCTGGGCATAACAGACTACCAGAAACGATACAGATTATTAAAGTCAAACGTGACACGTGCAGTTGTAAGGCCAACAAATAAAGGACTCATGATTGAATTTGTTGATTACAGCCCTTCTGGAGACCTGGTAAAGGTTACTGTTACAGACAAGACACTGCAAAAGGAATACGGAGTATATGGCAATAACATTCAGGCTATGTACCTTGCCGGCTACCTTGCAGGCAAAAAGGCAGCAGAAAAGGGAATAGAATCAGCAATATTTGATACAGGAAGGTATAAATTTATACACGGAGGCCGATTAGCTGCAGCATTGAAGGGAATAGTTGATTCCGGGATAGAAATACCTGCCAGCGAGGATGTATTCCCTGACGAATCCAGGATAAATGGTGAACATCTCAAAAATAAGGTGGATATTTCAAAATACGTTAAAAAAGGTGAATAATTATGGATGAAGAATGGATTCCGAAGACGGAACTTGGAAGGCTGGTTGCAAATAACGAAATTCAGAGTATAGGAGATGCTTTACATACAAAGCTTCCACTTCAGGAATATCAAATAGTTGATTATCTAATTCCTGATCTGCAGGATGAGGTAATTAACATAGAGAGAGCCCAGAGGATGACTGACTCCGGGAGAAGAATGAATTACTCAATTACTGCAGTAGTAGGCAACGGAAATGGATATGTTGGTATCGGAAGGGGCAAGGCAAAGGAAGCTGCTCCAGCAATAAGAAAAGCAATTAACAATGCAAAAACAAATATCATAGAAATTAAAAGAGGGTGTGGATCATGGGAATGCGGATGTGGAAGGCCACATTCACTCCCATTTGAAATCATTGGAAAATCAGGTTCAGTTGTGGTTAAATTAAAGTCAGCCCCCCAGGGAGTCGGGCTTGCTGTCGGTGATGTAGTGAAAATTATACTTAAGATGGCAGGAATAGAAGATGCATGGGGATTCGCATCAGGCCACACAAAAACAACAGTAAATTATGCACTTGCAACATTTGATGCACTTAAGAAAACTGTATCGATGAAGATGAATTCGCAGATTAATCTAACAACGCCCATATACGTAGGAGGAATAGAACATGATAGCAATAATAAGAATTAGAGGAAGCACTGGCATAAAGCCATTTGCAGGGAAAACGGCTGAACTGCTGAACCTTAACAGGATTAACCATATGGTTCTGTTTCAAGAATCTGAAAGTTTAAACGGTATGTTGAACAGGGTCAAAGATTATGTAACATGGGGGGAGGTTGACACTGAAACCCTTGAGTTGCTTCTTAAGGAAAGGGTACTCCTTAATGGAAGGAAAAAATTGACGGAAGATTATCTAAAATCATCCGGTTACTCTTCTATAGAAGAGCTGGCAAAGGCTTTGTCAGAAAACAAAGTAAAGATAAAAGACCTTCCTGATGTAAAACCTGTAATAAGGCTCAATCCGCCAAAGGGCGGTTATGAAGCAATACAGAAGCCATTCCATCAGAATGGTTCTGCAGGTTACAGGGGCAGCAAGATTAATAACCTTATTAGGCGCATGATTGTTCCAGGGGTAGATTTAAATGGTAAGGACAAAAACTAAAAAATTAAGAGGAGGCCATTATGGCAGAGGCATGAAATCCGGAAGAGGAAAAGGAAAGCGTGGAGGAAGCGGTATGGCCGGGCTTGGCGGGCATAAGAAAATATGGCTGATCATTCACGACAAGAACCATTACGGTGTCCATGGATTTACAAGCCATTCAACTACATATGAAAATCCTATAACACTCAGACAGCTGAATGATAGGTATGAAGTGCTCAAAGCCAGCGGATATGTAGAAAATGACGTTATAGACCTGGAAAGTGCTGGATACACAAAATTACTAGCAAGCGGAAATTTTGAGATCAAATGCAAAATCAAAATTCCCAAGGCTACCGAAAAATCTATTAATAAGCTTTCCAATCATGGTATCACGATAGAACATGACTGAAATCCGTAGAAATAAGGGAGCGGCTATCCCAGTAATATTCATATTCGCTCTTTTTATTGTTGTATTTTATTATTTTTCTCATTATACAGGACTAAAGCTGTTCATACTGGGCTTGTTATCATCCCCATTATTTATTATTGCATACCTGTTATTGAGTTATAAAGGACCGAAGAAGAGCAGGCTATATGGGCTGGAAAATCTTACCGCAAAGTTGCCTGCAATTAAGAAGGCTAAGGGACACGTACCGTTTAAATATAAATTGATGTGGACTGCTGTAGTAGTGCTGATATATTTTGCACTAACGAATATCTACATATATGGATTAAACACATCGAAAACAGTGGATGTTTTTGCTTCATTCAGGGCAATATTCGCCGGTGCATCAGGTTCATTAATGGATCTTGGCATAGGCCCAATAGTCACAGCCAGTATAGTAATGCAGCTTTTCGCCGGAGCAAAAATATTTAACCTGGATCTGAGTGATTCCAGTGATAAGGCTATTTATCAGGGTTTCCAGAAACTTCTGGTAATAATAATGATATTTGTTGAAGCTATACCCCAGGCCTTTGGATTTCTGGTACCTGATGCAGGGCTTGTCTCAAACATAGCCCATGTTGTTCCTGGATACGGTGAGTTTCTGGCACAATCAATAATTATATTGCAGCTATTCTTTGGATCATACCTTGTATTTCTGATGGATGAAGTAGTATCAAAATACGGTATAGGTTCTGGAATTTCGCTCTTTATAGCAGCAGGTGTGTCACAGCAGTTGTTTACCGGCACATTTAACTGGATTCCATCAACTATAACTTCTCCATTATCATTATCTAATCCTCCTGCCGGAGCAATACCAAAGGCACTTTACCTGTTTATCAATGCTCCCGGTTCATATCTAACAAATACAGGAATGGAGCAGATTCTTTTCGCACAGCCAAATCCTATGATTGCACTGGTTGGAACCCTGCTTATATTCTTTGTGGTTGCATTCTTCCAGAGTAGCAAGATAGAATTGCCTATAGCGCATGAACGGGTGCGGGGAGCACGGGGACGGTATCCTTTGCAGCTTTTATATGCATCTAACATACCGGTAATACTTGCGACTGCCCTGCTGGCAAATATCTCAATGTGGACACTTCTGTTCTGGGATAGTCCGGTCTTGAGTAAAATTCCTATACTGGGGCATAGCCATCTCTTAGGTTCGTATGCAAGTGCTGCGCAGATCTCTACGTTGGGAATATCCAGCACAACTCCCACCGGAGGTCTCGCGTATTATCTGTATACGCCTAACGGCTTATCGGACTGGTTGTTCCCCATATTGCAACCATCTGTATCTCAAAGCGTGTTATTGGGTCACACGCCTGTGGAGGAATTAATACATATTGTGGTATTTATGGTGTTCCTGGTCGGATTCAGTATACTCTTCGCAAAATTCTGGATTGAAACAACCAACATGGGTCCAGATGCAGTTGCGAAACAGATACGGTCCAGTGGCATGCAGATACCGGGTTTCAGAAGAGACCCCCGTATAATGGCAAAGGTGCTTAGCAAATATATACCAGCCATAACCATATTCAGTGGTGCTATAGTTGGTATCCTTGCGGGGGCTGCAGACCTTATCGGGACGGTAGGTGATACCAGTGGAACCGGCTTGCTTCTGGCCGTGGGAATAGTAATCCAGTTCTATGAAGCAATGGGAAGGGAACAGCTTATGGAAATGCATCCTCTGATAAGACAGTTCTTCAATGGTGGATAAAAATGAGAGTAGTTATTTCAGGAATACCGGGTGTAGGAAAATCTACAATACTTGATATGGTTTCAAAGAAGTCTATGTACGAAATTATCAATTTCGGGTCACTTATGTTTGACATGGCCAGAGACCTTGATCTGGTCAAATCCAGAGATGATATAAGAAGGCTCGATGTGGATACTCAGAGAAATCTTCAGAAAAAAACATCCAACCAGCTGGGAAAGATGGATAATATCATTATCGACACACACATGTCAATAAAATCTCCTGCAGGTTACCTTCCGGGGTTGCCAGCATGGGTTCTTAATGAACTGATGGTGTCGTCATACTTTCTCATTGAATCAACTCCTGCAGAAATTAAGCGGCGCCGTGACAATGATTCCACAAGAAGCAGGGATGAAGATACTATCAATGACATAGAAGAACACCAGCAGGTTAACAGGTATTATGCCGCAGCATATTCTGTATACTCTGGGGCCACAATAAAGTATATATACAATCCAGACAATCATCCAGAGATAGCAGCAGAGGCTATTTTGAGAGGTTTATAATATGCAACAGGGAAATAATAGGCCAGCACAGAATCCGCAGATGACTAAGTTCATGATGATAGAGTTTGTTTTCATGTTCGCAGGTCTCGGGTTAATATTCATTATCAGTGATCCATCAATAAGAAATCCTCTGGGGCACTACCTTAATTATGTTTTTATGCCATTATTAGGTTTTAATTACGAACTGCCGATTTTGACTTTAATGCTTACCGGAATAGTTCTGGGTCTTATATCTTCAATACCAAGGTATTTCTTCACTGATTGGCTGAAAATGGGAAAAACACAGATGATTAGTAAGGCATACCAGAAAGCTATGAGGGAAGCGTACAGGTCTGGAGATCGTGCAAGGCAGCAGAAATTACAGAAATTGTCAATGCAGAGGCAGATGGACCAGGCTGCACTTTCAATGAATACAATGAAACCACTTATGGTCACAGAAATATTCTTTTTCCTGATATTTATATGGCTATACGTCTTTATGCTTACAATACACTACCAGTATGTTTCAATGCCCTGGGATTTAAATCTTAACATAGTTACATCAAAAATATATATTATGCCACTGTGGATGGCACTATACACACTTGGAAACCTTGCTGTAGGATACTTCGTTACCAGTATTATGAAATTTGTGGACTTTACATACAAACTAAGAAAATTGGATGATGACTCAGCGCGTTCACTATGATAATAACAATTAGCGGGGAATCAGGGTCAGGCAAAACTACAGTTGGCAAATTGCTGGCTTCCAGTTTAAATTATAAATTTTTTTCTGGCGGTTATTTTTTCAGGAAGAAAGCTGAAGAATATAACATGGATCTAATTGACTTTAGCAATTATGCGGAGCATCATCCTGAAATTGATAAAGAAGAAGATAGGATGATTGTTGAATTCATGCAGCATAATGACAATATTATACTTGAATCAAGATTATCGGGATATATGGCATATAAGAATAATATAAATGCTATTAAAATTTATTTGAACACAGATATTGCCACCAGAGTTGATCGATTAGCCAGCAGAGACAAAGGAGTAGATAGGGCTGGAATAATGACGCGGGCAAGGTCAGAGTTTTTAAGATATATGATTTTCTATGGAATAGATTACCGGGTTTTTACAAACTATGACTATATAATAGACACAGACCATATATCTCCTGAGAATATTGTTAACGATATAGTAGACTTTTACAATAAATTCGAACCTGATAAAAACAAAGGTTAAAATCAGGTTTATAATAAACTATAATCTATGTATGCTTCAAATTCAACCCCGGAAGAAATAAACGGTTTTATCGTGATAGACAAGCCGAAGGGCCCGACCAGCCACCAGATCGATGCATGGGTCAGGGAAATCACAGGTGAAAAAAGAGTGGGCCATATAGGTACACTGGACCCGAATGTATCCGGTGTCCTTGTAATGGCACTTGGAAAGGCCACAAAACTGATAGATATAGTACACGAAAGGCCAAAAGAATATATATCTGTTATGAGGCTTTACTCCACTGCTGATACAGATAATATAATGAAGGTGTTTAAAGAATTCACCGGGAAGATTTACCAGTTGCCCCCTGTGAGGTCAGCAGTTTCAAGGCAAGTCAGGGAAAGGACAATATATAATATGGATGTACTGGAAATTCAGGAAAAATTAATACTTTTCAGGGTTAAATGTGAGTCAGGTACATATATACGGACATTATGTACGGATATGGGCTATGTAATTGGTACAGGGGCCCAGATGGCAGATTTGAGAAGGCTTTCAACAGGGCAGTTTAATGAATCGCATATACACACCCTGCAGGAACTCAGCGATTCAGTAGTTTTAAAAAAACAGGGAGACACATCATTGTTTGACAATATGGTAATCCCTATGGATTTCGTTTTCGCCGATTCTCCAAAGGTTGTCGTGAAAAATACGGCAATAAAAAATATTATGCACGGTTCGGATATATACCCTTCCGGAATAAAAGCCCTGATAGGGGATATACACAAGGGAAGCCGTGTTGCTATATACTCTGGTGATAATGAGCTGCTTGCCTTTGGCACAATGCTCGTGGACAGTTTAAATGACCTTAAGGCAGTGGACCTTGATGGAATATTGAGTGATAAATATGGAGAAAATAATGTGGTACGGAAAAATAATAGACAAAAAAATATACCTGTACAGAAACCTGCAAAAAGATTACATGAACATATTAGAAAGCCTGAGGCAAGGGATAATCCCGGAAACGGAAGAGACATGTTCAGAAAAAATCCCGGATTTAAGGGAAATCCTTCTAAAATTCGAAAAAGAAAGAATAAATTCTGAATTTTCCCACGATCAGTACATCATAAAAGTTTATTCTGTTAAAAAGGAATTAGAGGAAATAATTAACCTGTATCTGGAAAAGCTTGTTTCAATATACACTTTGCTTGATATAAAATATAACAATGATCCCTGCCTTTATTTCTCAAAATTAAAAAATGCAGGATTGCAGGATGTGGATAATGCGGCCGCTGAGATGGGAATCAATATGTGTAGCTTCAGGTCTTATCTGGACAATTATCTGGGCAATGAAATAGAAAAATACATGCCACATACAGTATCATTGATAGGGAAAACACTTGCACTTGACTTTCTTCTTAAATCTGGCAGCCTGGAAAATCTTGTGAAATACCCGGCTGGAACCCTGCAAATACTTGGTGCAGAAAAAGCTTTTTTCAACCATATGAGGAAGGGCACACCACCACCTAAACATGGAATTATTTTTAACTATCCCGGGCTGTCTGCATTGCCACCAAACCAGCGTGGAAAGGTTGCCAGGGCAATAGCAAATAAGATGGCAATAACATTGAAAATGGATTTTTTTAAAACAGATGGAGATACTGAAGGAATGGTAAATGAAATTAAAAAGAAAATGAATATTCAGGTGTAATTTGGCTTTGCTCCTTCCGGTATGTCATCAGGGTATATTCCGGTAAGGCATCCCAGGCATAACTCATTCATCCCTATGCTCTCTTTTAACCCTTCTATTGATATGTAGGCGAGGGAGTCAGCACCTATTTCCTTTCTAATATCTTCTATTGAATTGTTGTTTGCAATGAAATCATCCTTGGTTTTCATATCAACACCAAAATAACATGGGGCTATTATCGGTGGTGAACCCACACGGACATGGACTTCGGTAGCTCCGTCTTTTCTCAGAATTCCTATGATATGCCTCATTGTGTTGCCCCGCACAATGCTGTCATCTACCAGAACAACCCTTTTTCCGTTTATCACGGATTTAATGGTATTAAGTTTGATTTTAATTGCATTATACCTTGATTCCTGGTCAGGAAGTATAAAAGTCCTGTCAGAGTATCTATTCTTGATTAACCCTTCACTGTAAGGTATTTTAGAATATACAGAATATCCAAGTGCCTGTGATCTACCGGAGTCGGGCACCGGAACAACCACGTCTGCGTTTACAGGGTTTTCAGTTGCAAGCCTTACACCTATGTTATACCTGACATCAAAAACTTCCCTTCCGTCAATTATGCTATCGGGCCTGGCAAAATATACATATTCAAACATACAGTGTGATTTCTTATGTTCTATGGTAAAGATGCTCCTGTAGCCTGTTTCCCTGATCTCTATTAATTCCCCGGGTTTTACATCCCGGATAACCTTCCCGGAAACCGTGTCAATTGCTGCACTCTCAGAAGCCACTATATATCCATCATTATTCTTTCCAAGTATAAGTGGCCTGAATCCGAAAGGATCTCTCAGAGCATATAATGTATCATTGATAAGAATGGCCAGCGCATAGGCGCCCTTAATTTTCAGCATAGCTTTTTTAATTCCATCCCTGATGCCGTATTTATTGATCTCACTCACAATTTCTGTGAGCATAACCTCTGTATCGCTGGAGCTATAAAATATGTAACCCTTTTCTTTCAGTTTTTCCCGCAGGTCATGTGCATTGGTAACCTCCCCATTATGGGATATGCCTATATACCCCATGGAGGAAGATATTACAAATGGCCCTGCATTCTCAACACCCTTGGATCCTGCAGTTGAATACCTGTTATGGCCTATTCCTATTCTCCCCTCTAAAAATTCATCCCTGAAAACTTCGGATACAAAACCCATACCCTTTTTTATATGTATTTTCCCATCAAAAGTAGCTATGCCTGAACTCTCCTGCCCCCTATGCTGCAGGGCCCTCAGTGCAAAAATTATATTGGTATATGCATTGTTGCCTATATATCCGACAACAGCACATTCTTCACTTGGCTTTTGCCCAGTTGTAATGTCTAATTCTGGGGGATGGAAATCCACAGTAAGAACACCTTTTTTCCCTGACATTGTAGCTGTTATGACCGCATCTCCTGCATCTTATGTGAATCTTTTTAGTATTTGCCTTCCCCATTGATGCTGTTCCATTGCTCATCTTATTCACCTCCCGGTGGGGACACGAAAATTATGTTATCCCCGCGCAATAGCATCATGCTGAAAGTTCCCTTGTTTTCATTGTTTATAGTCTCTGTAGCGTTCTTCAGCACAAGATTCATGTATATATCGTATCCTTCCAGTATACCCGAGTACATTCTGTTGCCCTTAACATCTATCATGATGTTCTTTTCAAGTGAGTTTTTTAATGTTTCCATTGGTTTGGGAACATATCCTGACCTATTATTGTTAACCATTTATTATCACCAATTTAATGGATGTATCATTATCCTAAATGGTGATTAGAAAATAATATAATAACTTTTATGATTTACAGCCCTGAATATTTCATAATTCATTTTTTCCTGCTCCGGATATTACAAGCAGATACCTGGAGGCTACCAGTGCAAATATAAGTATTGAAAATCCTATGATTTCGTAGACATTTACAATCCTGAAAATATGTACGGTAAAGACAGTCACTATTATTTCCCTGGCAGTGAATGATATGGCACCATTAATAATGTAAAGGATAGTATCACCTTCCCCATGGAAAAATTCCACAACACTTTCATATATTTCAAATATTACAACTGCAAGAAGGGAATCCTCTACTATAATATCAATAAAAGAATATATATAAGTTTCAATGGAAGATGGTGAATTTACTGCTCCCACCACCGAATAGTAAATTCCTATAAACATATGGAGAATAACCGCAACGAAGGCTATCAACAGCAAAGACCGTAATAATAGTGAAACAATGTTTATGAATTTCTTATCGAATTGCTTTTCCATTTATTTGTATAAGATAAATGCATATTAATGTTTATTTATAGTATCCGGCTCACCTTAAATATAGCATTCATGTGTTGATAATGTGGCCCTACAGATTTCACCTTTGTATTTTCAATGCATTCAATAACATAACCCAATTTCCTTGCAATATCTACAATAACATCCTGCGTGCTATTCATACTCTCAGTTGGGGTGAGGTAATGCATTGAAATCTGTGTTCCGATCCTCGAACGCAGAAGTGCAGCTACTATAAAATTAATAGAATTAAAATTGCCCATAATTATGTAATCTGCCTGCATGACTGGCAATACTGACCGTGAATCGCCTGTGTATACATCCACCTTTGATTTAATCCTGTTTACCTGTAGATTCTTTTTTAGATAATGTATGGAATCAGGATTAATATCGCACATTACCATTCTGGCAGGCCTGCTATTTTTTAAAATTTGCAGTGAGAAGTACCCTATCCCACAGAACATATCAAGTATAACCATGCCTGTAAAATCTATAAATTTCATTTTGCTTCTGGTATTTATATTTCCCGGCGAAAACATAACTTTTTGCAAATCCATAATATAGGAAACTCCAGACTCCCTTACAATTGTTTCCCCACCACTTCCGTAAATTAATTTGAGTGATGGTTCTCTTTTAATTCCCCGAATTTTGCCTGTCTCCACATATATATTGTCAACTTTTAACCGTGATGCATATTTATATACAATCCTCCGGCTTATGCTGGATTTGAATATGATTGAATTGCCAAGCCTGATATATGGAGCTCCTGTATTTTTTAATCCCCTGCGTTCAGAATCTTTTTCTATCCCTGTAAATACATCTTCACGGGGCTTGAAGTCATGATTAATAGAACCGCCAATATGCCTGATGAGAGGAATGTATACATAATTTTCATCCTGTTCAATATGGTAAGCAGTATCAAGCAATCCCAGTGCCCTGAACTTTTTTATGGCATCATCTGCAGAAATTTTGCTGGACCTGATGCAACTTCTTTCCATTGCAGGTAGATTAAATCATACAATTTAAGATTTATAAATTGCGGCAAGATTTAATTAAAAATAAATATTTTTCAGTAATACCTATATATGCCTTTACAGTCAGAACTCGTTGATATTAAAAGCAAAGTTTTGAGAAACAATGCACTTGGAGACCCTGATGAACGAAAAATCCTTGTATTCCATCCAGAAGAGCTTGATCCCGGGGCACCATTGCTAATAGAGCTTGCCGGGCTGAACGGAACGCCAAAGTTGAATAACCGTTTTTCGCAGGTACTGAATAAGTTATACAAAAGGAATATGCTGGGCAATGCAGTGATAATTAACCCGGATTTTTCTACAAAATATCATGTTAACCAGTATATGAACTCTCCAGCAGCAGGCAACTATGAGGATTTTATAATTAAAGAGATTATTCCATTTATTTCAGAAAGGTATAAAACCGGGAAAACTGCCCTTTTTGGAAAATCTTCCGGGGGATTCGGAGCTTATACACTGGCTGCAAGAAATCCAGAAATTATCAATGGATTTGCAGACCATTTCGGTGATAGTGGATTCGAATATGTATACATTCCGGATATACCTGTTACATACAGGGAACTCGGAGATAAAGACATAAATGAGTATGTTCATGAAAAATCCCTTAAAGAAGACCTCAACGACAATGAAATAAGGGCACTTAATATACTTGGCATGTCAGCCTTTTATTCATATAATAATTCTGAATCCGGATTCGACCTCCCATTCGATAGAAAAACAGGCATGTTCCGTGACGATATATGGAGCCGCTGGTCAAGTTTTGACCCTGCCAGAAATGTAGATAATAATATTGAGAACCTGAAAAAACTGGATGCAATTTATCTTGACGTCGGGCTTAAGGATGAATATAACCTGTATATGGGGATGAGGTCTCTGCATAGAAAGATGGAAAATTTCAATATAAGCCACAGGTATAACGAGTTTGATGGCGGCCATTTTTACAACACTCCAAGGTATGAGGAATCACTTCCGTTTCTTGTTGAAAAATTGAGTTAAAATTAATAATATTTTTAATATCCCCTGCAAAGGGTGCCGTAACACTTCAAGCGTTTAAGCAGAAATAAAATTAAAATAAATTAATAAATTTTAAAATAATATTATTTGAACGTACCAAGCTGGCTGTTTATTTTTTTAATCCTGTCCTTTTCCGTGTCATTCAATTTGCTGGAGTTGTCAATAATGAACTGTGCATAATCTTCCATTCTTTCCAGAATGGTATCTATGCTGTTTATTTCCTCCTTGCGCTGGTTCCACGGAAATATTGTATCTTTTACTACCTCTTTTCCCTTTTCTGTTGCCTTGTAGTATTTTTTATTGTTGTCTTCCCTCATTTCAAGATAGCCTTCTTCATACAATTTTCTCAGTGCAGGATATATGACTCCGGGCGATGGCACCCATCGTCCTTCTGTTCTCCGGTCTACTCTGTCTATTACATCCACACCTGTTATCTCCTCACTGGAAGCCATATTAAGTATGAGATATTTCAACCCAAATCCATGCATTCCACGCCTGTTTTCTCCTGAACCCATTCTGTGGTGTCCCATATTTCCCATACGATGCCCCATCTCACCATTCATTCCATTGCAATCCTTTTCATCTTTTTCACTGTATCTTTTTCCATACATATATATCACCAGATATCTTTTATAGATATCTAAATTAGATATCGATAATAGATATTTAAACATTGTGGTTTTTCAGCCAGGCTGCGTAAAAAAATAAATCCTTAATAAGAATGTAGATACATGAGATCATCGGAATTATTTAAGGAAGCGCTGGAACTGTTCCCTCTGGGCGTAAATTCACCTGTTAGATATTATTCACCTGAACCTGTAATGTTTGCCCAGGGGCATGGTTCGAAAATTTTAGATGTAAATGGAAAAGAATACATAGACTATTCCCTAGGATTCGGCCCTATGATACTGGGGCATGCAAACCCTGATGTTTCCAATCACATAAAATCACAGGTTGATAAAGGAATCTTATTTGGCTCTATAAGTGAGAATGAAATAAAACTTGGCAAAACCATAAAGAATGCTGTGGGTTCCATTGAAAGGCTAAGATTTACAAATTCCGGGACTGAAGCCACAATGCATGCCATAAGGCTGGCAAGAGGATTCACGGGGAAAAAGTACATTGTAAAAATGGAAGGCGGATACCACGGTGCACATGACTATGCCCTGATAAAATCCGGCAGTGGCACCATGACATTCGGAGTTCCATCTTCTGCAGGTGTACCGAAGGAAGTTTCCCGTACAGTGCTTGTTGGGAGATACAATGACGCTGAAAGCATTGAAAAGCTGTTCAAAGAACACAGGAATGAAATTGCTGCGGTAATTACAGAACCGGTTCTTGGAAATATCGGTGTTATAAATCCGGAGAATGATTTTTTGAACTCTCTACGGGAAATAACTGAGAAATATTCATCCCTGCTCATATTTGATGAAGTAATAACTGGCTTTAGATTCGGATTTAAGGGATATCAGGACATTGCAGGAATAAAACCTGATCTTACCACTATGGGAAAAATTATCGGGGGAGGCGCTCCTGTAGGCATGTTTGGCGGGCGCGAAGATATTATGGCGCATGTAGCCCCCCAGGGCGATGTATACGAAGCGGGAACGTTTTCGGGGAATCCTTTGACCATGGCTGCAGGAATTGCAACTCTTGACCAGTTAAAGAGCAAGGATTATTCAGCCATAACTAACTATGCAGCCAGGCTTGAAGAAAAACTTAACTCATTGATATCTGAGTACAATATTGATGCGACTATCAATAGATGCCACTCCATGTTCCAGATATTTTTCAATAAGAATAAGGTGACCGATTACAAGGGAGCAACAGCATCAGATACAGAAAAATTCAATAAAATGTTCCATATGTTACTGGAGAAGGGCATATTTTTCCCTCCAAGCCAGTTTGAAACCGAGTTTGTAAGTTTTGCCCACTCAGAAACTGATCTGGAATCTACCGTGGATGCCTTTTCATCGGTGTTGAAATGCCTGTAACAATTGGCACAAGAAATAGCAAACTTGCACTGATACAGGCAAACAGTGTGAAAGATGCCCTGGAATCCAGAGGTTATGAAGTTAACATAAAGAGCTACACATCTGCAGGTGACTCAAATAAAAATATTCCATTGTATCGCATGAGTTCTACCGGTGTTTTTGTGGATGAATTGAATGAACGGGTACTGAAAGGTGAGATTGACCTTGCAGTGCACAGCGCAAAAGACATTCCATCAAATATACAGAAAGGGCTTGAAATCACAGCAGTAACGGGAAGAGATGATTTCAGGGACGTTTTAATCTCACGGACACCATTGGAAGAAATGACAGCAGGTTCGGTAATAGGCACATCCAGCATGCGGCGGATCAGGCAAGCCATGACAGTGAATCCAGAAATAACTGTATCAGATATCAGGGGAAATATTGATACCAGGATATCAAAGTATACGGAAAAAAAATACACTGGCATCATCATTGCCATGGCTGCTTATAAACGGATGAAACTGGATATTGAACATTTTATCCTCTCTGAAGAACAATTCCTGCCAGCGCCGAACCAGGGTATAATTGCTATAGTTGGAAAAAGCAATTCCACTGCCTCCATTATATCTGGAGAAATCAATGACAGAGAAACATATAGAGACATGAAGAACGAACGGTTTATCGCTACATCATTAAATCTAGGGTGTTCCATGCCCGTTGGAATACTTTCAAAAGATGGAAAAATAAAAACAAGGTTCTATTCACTGGATTCTGATGAACACAGGGATATGGTGTTCAGTGCGGAAAACCTGGATTCTGTTGTAGAACATATAAAAGAGGGGATAAGTGACTATGGATACTTCTAAATACATAATTACTACACGGCCTGGAATTAAATTCAAGCCTGTAAAAACTCAATGCATAGATATATTGAATATACCTCTCACTTCCATCCAGGCACGCAATTTTGATGAAAATATAGGTAAGGAATTAATTCAGGCAAAGCCAGGGGTAATAGTGCTTACAAGTTCATTTGGAGCCATGGAATTTTTTAAAAATTATTATAAATTTACAGTAAATCCGGATTTTGTAGCAATAGGGGAAAAAACTGCGGGCATAATAAGAAAATATGCCGGAAATGTAAAGGTTCCAACAGTAAAAGATTCATACGGGGTACTGGACCTGCTTTCAGGGTATGAAAATACAGATATTGCCTTATTCAGAAGCAATGAATCCAATAATATTATCAGGGAATCTTTAACCAGAAGGGGTGTAAAATACCATGAATATCATGTATACGATGTAATACAGCTGGAAAATACAGGATTAAAGGACTCATTTCTTTCATCCAGTTGCAATGGAATATTAGTTACATCATCTATGGAGGCGAGGATATTTAGAGAAACTATTGGAACCTATACCGGTGGCAAAAAAATTTATTCAATTGGGAAAATAACCACTTCCACACTGGAATCACTTGGATATAAGGTATCATTAACAGGAAATTCTGATTTCGAAGCCATGATAGAAAAAATAGACAAGGAAAACTGCAATAGCGGGGAATGGATTTGAACCATTGATCTACGGGTTATGAGCCCGTCGGGATCTCCTGACTACCCTACCCCGCTGTAATTATGTATTGCAAGAAAGAATATAAACTTTAACGATTTCAACTCCCGCCGAAGCTTTCTTCCATCTTCCTGAACTTTAATTCTCCGACATTTTTTTCAAGATAAGAGTATACGGTTTTGTGCTTTCTTCCCTGCAAAATCATGTTTACCGCTTCCCTTGCATATTGAATTGATATAAAATCACCAAGTATTGAAACAGTATTTCCACTTATAGAAATATATGTTCCTGTTAATTCTTCAATTATCTCCCTCGTATGCCCCTCTTTTCCTATTAACCTCCCACGTATTTCTTTTATCCTTTTGGCATCTTTGTTTACAAATTCCTTAATGGATATTACTATGAGTTGAACACTGTCATCAAATAAGAGCATGGCTTTTTCCGGATTGAAACCCCTTGCTATAGCCTGAACAACGTTTAATGCCATCAGGGCCTTCAATGGATCATTTTTCTGGTATACGGTAACTATTGCATTTTCTGAATCAATATCCAGTTTGGCTTTGCCTTCTTCTTCTATTTTAGCTTTTACTGTCCCTTCCTTTCCTATAAGCACCCCTATTCTGGCAAAGGGGACTTTAATATTTCCTATTTCAAGCATGTGTATCACCTTTAACATAACTATAGAGTTCTATAGGGTCACATTTAACCCCTTTTTTAATAAAAAATGTTGATATATTTTTTATATCCCTTTTCAGGAACTCCAGTGCCATAGGATGTTTTGTGGACACCGATTGCCCAACATCTATGATATATGGGTTATTTCTGTAATATAATATATTATATTCGCTGAGATCAGCATGGACTATGCCGGCTTTATTATACATCTTCCATATAGCCTCCCTCAATTTAACATAAATTTCATCAAAACCTCCATTGAGATCTTTAATTTGCAATGCTGGCCCTTTAGAACTCCCAAGATAGGACATTAGAAGTATATTTTTATAGAATCCATAGGGCTTAGGTGCATGGACTCCAGAATCCCTGAGGCTTTGAAGATTTGTAAACTCCTTTTGTGCCCACACAAATACAAGATTTGACCGGTTAATTTTTTCCTTATCAAACCGGTAATCACCTTTTATATATTCCATGGTATTGGAAAATTTTAATGTAGACATTTTATAAATTTTAAGCGCCCTGGTAATCCCATTTCTTAACTTAACATTGAAGATCAGTGATTCCTTGCCGCTGGAAATTGGAAAATCAATGTAATCTATATCATATTTTTTAATAACTTCATAAATAGCATTTAACGTTCTCCTGTCAAATACAAGGCCGTATGTTTTCCTATCAAGATTGAGCCTGTTGGAAAATTCATCCGATTCAATTAATTGCTTCAGTGC
Source organism: Ferroplasma acidiphilum (assembly GCF_002078355.1). Taxonomy (NCBI): domain Archaea; kingdom Methanobacteriati; phylum Thermoplasmatota; class Thermoplasmata; order Thermoplasmatales; family Ferroplasmaceae; genus Ferroplasma; species Ferroplasma acidiphilum. The sequence continues at coordinate 158,023 of NZ_CP015363.1, forward strand.
ACTTTTATCGTTCATTGAATACATCTATAATCTCTGGCAACATCCTGTTACGGCTAAGGTATAATGCCTGGGTCCTTGTGTACCTGTAAATTATATCTCCCTTTTCATCCTGGAAATCCCATGGTTTCACAATAACAAGGTCGCCTTCCCTTATCCACATCCTTTTTTTCATTTTGCCAGGTATTCTGCAATTTCTTGTTGAGCCATCCTCACACATAACGGTAAGGCGTGATGCACCGGATAATTTTTCAACTATTCCGTATATTTCTCCCTTTCTTTTATTGGGTGTAATAACCCTCGTAATATTTTCTCCATTATCTTCTATTTTATGATCCATATATATAATACATAATCATATGCAGGGATATAAATATAATCCAATTGCATGCACTTTATCTTACCGGAGTATAGGCAAATAGGCCGCACATGCCGTGGGATTAATTTTGGCAATATCCTCCATTACATTGAAATTTCGGTATTTTAAAGCACATAATAATTTCTAAGCTTTTATATTAGCATTCTCTAGATTAAATATAAAATTACCGGTGGATATGCAAGAAACAATGTATTCTTCCATGAATATTTCGGAAATTTGCTTGCTAAATTCCGTGTCATCCTATGTATATGTTCGAAATTTATTAAGAAATATTTATATATAACTGCTAAATATTCTCACATGGCTGATTCAATATCAGAAAAAACTGTTATCGCCAATAGTAAACTGCAGGATAAGAGGTTAAAGAAGGCATTAAACACATGGGACCTTTACTTCCTAAGCCTTGGTGGCATAATTGGCTCAGGATGGCTTTTCGCTGCTGCAGCATCTGCAGGAACTACTGGACCTGCCGCTATTCTATCATGGATTATTGGCGGTGTCATAGTATTGTTTATCGCTCTTGTTTATGCTGAGCTTGGAAGCATGATACCCAGGACCGGAGCAATTAGCAGGTATGGTCACTATTCGCACGGTGGAGTAGCTGGATTGTTTTTCGGGTGGACCTATTTCCTCTCGGCTGTATCAGTGCCAGCTATAGAAGCTGAGGCTGTAATTACATATGCGAGTTCATATATTAAAGGGCTATCATATAGCGCTCCGAATCCCATAAATCCATCAGCGACTGTGGCCCTTTTAACCGGACTTGGAATATTGCTTGCCGCTATACTCATAGTTGCTTTCTTTGCATTAAACTACGCTGGTGTAAGGATAATGGGGAAAACAAATACAGGTATGACATGGTGGAAATTAATAATACCTTCAATAACTATAGTAATGCTTGCATTCCTTGTTTTTCACACCTCAAACTTCACCTCACCAGCACTCGGTGGATTCCTTCCAGGAAACAACAGCGCAACAATATTTGAAGCTGTTTCAACGGATGGGATAGTATTTTCGTTCCTGGGATTCAGGCAGGCACTTGATTATGGAGGAGAGGCAAAAACGCCGCAGAGGTCTATTCCAAGAGCCACAATTTTCTCTGTGCTGACAGGTATTGTTGTATATGTCCTGCTGCAGGTTGTTTTTATAGGGGCTATAGACCCAACTAAACTTGCAGCAGCCGGAGGATGGTTCGGGCTTGTATCATCAACCCCCACCACATATGCAGCCAGTGTTGTAGCAGCGCCATTTGCATTCCTTGCAAAAAGCTCTGGAATATTTGCACTTGTTGTCCTGACTTATGTATTATACGCAGACGCATACGTATCTCCAGCCGGTACACTTAATGTATACGCCGGAACTTCAACAAGAACCCTGTTCGGGTTAGCTGAAATCGGATATTTCCCGAAACAGCTTTCAGTTGTAAGCAAAAAGACCCATGTTCCTGTTCTGCCGATAATACTATCTGTGATCATCGGTATTATATTCCTTGCTCCATTCCCGAGCTGGTATGCCCTTGTAGGATTAATAACCGGAGCCACGGCATTCACATACATAGTGGGAGGATCAGCATTGATGGTGTTGAGAAGAGAAGCGGATGCACTGAAAAGGCCATTTAAACTCCCATTTGCCAAAATACTTGCCCCTATAGCTTTCATCGGTGCCACACTTATAGTATACTGGTCAGGATGGCCTACAATACCGTACCTAGCAATAGGAATATTCCTGGGCATTGTGGTTTACCTGATCATACTGGCAACACACAAAGTGGAGAACGTATTCACGAAAGAAAATATCAAAGCTGGATGGTGGGTACCTGGATTTATACTGGTCTTAACGCTTTTATCATACCTTGGAGAAGGAGACTATGGGGGAACAAATACTCTTCCATACCCATATGACTTTGTTGTGGTAATAATAGTAGCCATTATATTCTATCTGATATCCATAAGGTCTGGCTACAGGACAGAGGAAATAAGCGATATAATAGAATCAGGAACACAGTATATCCAGGAAGAGGATGTTACCACTACCGCAGGGCAAAAATAATTTTTTTTTAATAATTACAATTTAATATATTTTACTTTTTTTACGTTTAAATTTCTATGATATTTTATACTGGCATTGAACGGCACTCAAAATTTATATAAATTAATTAAGAAACTTATTTCAGGATATTATAAATTAAAACTTTAAAAAATTTATCTCTGCTTTATTATTACATTTTTTATTTTAAAGTACCTGGAAATAGCATCCCTCATTAATTTTATGTTTCTGCTATCTTTGCCGATAGCTTTACCTATATTTTCCGGAGCTATTCCTACAAAAATGTTTGTTATATTGTCCTTCCATATGAGATTAATCTCATTTACCCCATACCTGTAAAATAAATTCTTTGTAAATGTTAGAAGGTCAGGGGAAAACTCTGCCATGACTATCCTTTTGTTGATCTTTGCTTTTAAATCTGCAATTATATTTTCATGTTTTTTAAAAATATCTGCCAGTTTGTGCTCACCTACAACAAAGAGGACCATCTCTTCGTTTTCAAGGCATTCAAATACGTTAGTTCTAGTATAGCTTTCAAATAATTTTATAAATCCTATTGTCTGATTATCCAGTGTTATTTCATTCATGGTATCCCTTTATTTTTTATTTCCCCTGTAGACAAGGTCTATAGCACCGGTCCCCAGTGTTATAGGCTGTCCTACTATAATATTCTCAGCAACGCCTGCCAGAGGATCTATTTCACCGAGAAGCCCTGCTTTAAGAAGGTGCTTTGACGTAATTTCGAAGGCTGCCCTTGCAAGGACACTGCTCTTCCGTCCTGAAATTCCCTGCCTTCCCACAGCCCTTACCGCACCTGAGAAGGTCATCATATCAGCTACAAGCATTAAATGCCTTTTATCAACATTCAACCCCTGCTCGCTAAGTGTGTTCTCTGCCTCACGATATATAGCATTTCTAGCAGCTTCAATACCAAAGACGTTTTCTATTTCTATTATGTCATTTGTAGTTGTCCTGTTTGAGTCTACGCCTTCAATATTCAGTACTTCCCGCAGGTTTGACCCCTGTGTATAAATTACCCATGCATCTTCCTTCGGGTCTATCCTTGCTATGGCCCTGCTTATTTTATTAACTCCCTTTATGGGGGTTGACTTTAGCTGTTCCTGGACCTGGTATAGTGACTTAAACGATTCCTGTTGAAGCTTAATGGAAATATTGCTATCATCAACCTGAGCGAAAATTATTCCCTTTCTCTTCTCAAGGGCAGAGAGTATATCACCTATAGACACAAGCCTGTCACGGCTCTTATTGCTGTCCATCCTGATCGTTAGCTCCATATTGCCCACATCAGTTACAATTTCGGCAACGTCTATTATAGTGGTATTTTCCAGATTCTTGATTAATTCCCTGACTTTATTCTCATCCTTTCTGTATTTTTCTGTCAGGTATATAGTCATTGATGGAGTACTGGGTATTCTCCTCGCATCCACGATCTCAATAAGCCTTGGAAGCCCTAGGGTAACGTTCATTTCTACCACTCCTGCAAAGTGGAACGTTCTCATTGTCATCTGTGTACCGGGCTCACCTATGCTCTGCGCAGCAATAATTCCAACAGCCTCGAATGGGTCTATTTCCCTTTTTCTTAATTCTTTGTCAACCCTTTCAAGAAGTTTCTCATATTTGCTGTCAGGAAAAGCTTTTCTGTATTTTACAAGTTTATTTGCTATTGAAACAGGAATTTTATATCCCCGTGATTCTGCATCTTCCATAATACTTGTTGCTTCAGTGGAAAGGTGGAATGCCTCTTTTTCCTTGTAATCCACCTGGAATTTTTCCCCCATGGCAAATGAGGCAAGTTCCTTAAAACCTTTTTCCATATCAAATTCACTGATAGGTACCCTGTCAATTTTTCTTATGCTATCTATTTTCAGTATAGCTTTAAGGCCTGTTTTCCTTTTGAAAATAAGGTCATCGGCAGGTTCATATTTTGAAATACCTGATATTTTTACCTCATAATCAACATTCACTTTGTCAGTGGAAATATAAGCGGTGTCAAATTTTCCTTCAGGCATATAGTCTATTGCATAGCCACACGGTGCATTCTGTGCGATCTGTTCAACATTCTTCTTTGTATCTCTCCATACCAGTGACATCATTGTTCATCACCAAATTCATCATATGCTGCATAATCTACGTCAACCGTCTGGCCCTCATCACTTCTGGTCGGGTCTATGCCGTCTTCTCCATATTTAAACTGGACAACTGAACCTATTGTGTCTTCAACTCTTCTAGTTTCATTTACCTTGAGGTCCTCGAAAGCGTTGATAAGCCTTCTCTGCATGTAGCCGCTCCTTGATGTCCTTACTGCTATATCCACCAGTCCTTCTCTGCCTCCGATACTGTGGAAGAAATATTCTGTGGGATTTAAACCTGCCCTGTATGAGGATTTAATAAATCCCCTTGCATATGCTCCAAGATCATTTTCCTTGAAATGTGAAAGTGTCCTGTTCGCATATCCTCTGTTGAGCCTGCCTCCCCTGACTGATTGTTGCCCTACCATTCCGGCTACTTCTGCTATATTAAGCATTTTTGCCCTTGCACCGGATCTTGCCATGATAACGGACGGATCATTTAACCCCAGATACTGTGATGCAATTTTACCTGATTCATCCCTGACACCACCCGTGCTGCTAAGTATTTCAACTTCAAGGGTATCCTCTACGGATCTCCCGGGCAACGGCTGTAACTGTCCTGACCTGAAAGCATCCACCAGTTTTTCTATTTTTTCAAGTGTTTCATTGGATATTTCCTGAATTCTGGAAATAGCATCCTTCGGTATATCATAGTCTTTGATACCTGTGGAGAAGCCCCTGTGGCTCAAAAACCCAACAGCAAGCCTTGTTACACTATCAATAAATTTTGCAGCTGCCTGTGGTCCTATATTTCTGAATATTTTATCAACTATAACACCGGAAAATGGCCCAACTGCTTCATCATCAATTGTTCCATGAACCAGTTTTCCATCTGTGATAACAACATACGTATCTGCAGGATCATCCTCATATTCACATTTATCCTTGGCACCTGCGCATAGATGGCTTTTGAATTTAACATTTAATCCTTCAGGCAATATAAGCGAAAAAATATCCCTGCCATGGTAATACTTCTTGCCGTCTTTTATAACCGGTTCCGGAAGCCTGTCAAACTCAATATATGAAACTGTATGCAGTGTATCATCCTCACTGATCAGAGGATTATTGTGCGTAAGGAGGAAAAGTGATGTTATGTGGTCATGTATGGCTCCTATAATAGGCCCACCAAACCTGGGTGACATGATCTGTTCCTGTACTTTCATGATTATCCTGGCTTCTGCCCTTGATTCCTCACTCTGTATAACGTGCAAATTCATCTCATCCCCATCAAAATCAGCATTATATGGGGTGCAATCTGATAAATTAAACCTGAATGTCATTCCAGGGAGAACCCTTACTGCATGTGCCATCATGGACATTCTATGAAGTGAAGGCTGCCTGTTGAACAGTACAATATCTCCTTCCGTCATCTGGCGCTCTACTGTCCATCCTATATCAATACGGTCACTGTTTATTTCAGCATTCTGGTCTGTAAGCTTTATTCTTCTGCCATCAGGCCTTATAAGGTAATTTATGCCTGCTAAATATTTCCCATCAGGAGTTCTGGGCGCAGTACCCCTTTTTATCCATTCCTTCATTTTATCTATATTAAAGGAGTTTATAAGGACTGGAACTGTAAGTTCTCTGGCTGCTACTTCAGGTATTCCTACCTCATTCATGGAAAGGAACGGTTCCGGTGAGATAACGCTTCTGGATGAGAAATTTACCCTCTTACCGGATAAGTTTGCCCTGAACCTGCCTTCTTTTCCCTTAAGCCTCTGTACAAGTGTCTTTAAAGCACGCCCGGATCTGTGTCTGGCGGGGGGTATCCCTGCAGTCTGGTTATCAAAATATGTAGTAATATGGTACTGTAATAAATCCCATAAATCTTCAATAATTAACTGTGGAGAACCATTATCCCTGCTTTCCCTCAGTCTCTGTGATATTCTAATTATATCTACAAGTTTATGTGTAAGGTCATCCTCGCTTCTCTCTCCAGTTTCCAGTGTAATTGAAGGCCTGACATCAATAGGTGGCACAGGAAGTACTGTAAGTATCATCCATTCTGGCCTTGCTGCCGTGCTGTTGATCCCGAAAAATAAGAGGTCGTTGTCGGGAATTCTTTCAAGCCTTTCCCTTATTTCCTTTGGCGTTATTTTTATTCCACCCTCACGGAATGTTGTGGGCTTATCCAGTATAACCTTCGGACTCTCTGAACTGCAATGCGGGCATATGTTTCTCTGTATTGCCACATCAAGAATTTTCTTTAGCGTCATATCTATAATTTCAGGGTCGGTGGTTTCAAAATCTACAGAACTTATCTGTGTACGGTAATTATTTATTTCATCATCTGTTAATTTAATCCTGCCGCATTCCTTGCATGAGGCATCCAGCATGGTTTTGATTTCCTTAATAAAACCTATGTGGACCACAGGCATTGCCAGTTCTATATGCCCGAAATGCCCCGGGCATTCATCCACTTTTCCACCGCAGGTAGCACATTTAAGCCCTGGCTCTATTACACCCATATGAAGATCCATTAATCCCCTCTCTATGGGATAACCATCATCGTCATATGTATCCGGAGTTATAACCCTGATCTGTGACATTTTCCTGATTTCATCAGGAGACAAAAGGGCAAATTTAATTTTTTCTATTCTTTTTGAAACATTATTAAAATTCATTTCATATCACCCAGCTCCAATCTCATTACAATTCCCATTGAACTTAATTCATCCCTCATCAATTTAAATGCATAACTTGTTTCTATGGGATAAATATTGCCTGTATTGCCACATGCAGGACACCGCAATGTCCCTTTCCTGAAATCATAAATAGCTATATGCCCGCAGGTAGGGTTTCCACAAACATAGAGTATTGTACCATCACTCTGATCCAGCAAACGGTCTTTTATAACCATAGACGCACCATGGGCTATCAGAGTATCCCTTTCCATTTCACCAAATCTCAGACCTCCCTGCCTTGATCTGCCTTCTGTTGGCTGCCTGGTAAGTATCTGTACAGGGCCTCTAGACCTTGCATGGAACTTGCTGGCTACCATATGGTGGAGTTTCTGGTAATAAATTACGCCCATAAATATATCCACTTCAAATTTCTTTCCGGTAATTCCATCATACATGACTTCGTTTCCGGATTCACGGAACCCATATTTCTTTAACTGTTCCCTGAGGCTTCTCTCAGGTTCCCCATCAAATATTGTGGAATCTATATTCTCACCGCTCATTGTAGAAACCTTTGCACCCATCATTTCAAGCACATGTCCCAGAGTCATCCTCGAAGGAACTGAATGTGGATTGAAAAGCAGGTCGGGTATAATTCCATCCTCTGTGAATGGCATGTCTTCCTGGGCGGCTACATAACCTATAACTCCTTTCTGCCCATGCCTTGAAGCAAATTTGTCACCTGGCTGGGGTATCCTGTCGCTTCTTACTTTAACTTTAATTATCCTGCTGTTGCTTTCAGAAACTGTAAGGAAAACATTGTCAACATATCCGGATTCAGTAGGCCTTACTGTAACAGAAGATTCCCTCCTTCTCAGTGGGCCAAGTTTGTCGGCATTTTCTTCCTCCAGAAATCTCGGTGGTGATGTTTTTCCAACAAGCACATCTGAACCTTCTACTTTAGATTCGGGGAATATTATTCCATTTTCATCAAGATTTTTATAATATTCTTCAGCTCTGGCCCCAAGCACATCGTGGCTTGGAATTTCAAATTTATCTTCCTGCCCTCCTGGATATCTTCTTTCCTCTGCTGTATATGTCCTGAAGAATGAACTCCTGCCCAGCCCTCTTTCTATAGATGCTTTGTTCATTATAATTGCATCCTGCATGTTGTACCCATGGTAGGATACTATTGCTACAACAAAATTCTGGCCTGCAGGCTTCCTCCTGTATTTAATGAAATCCATAACCTTGGTTGTAACAAGTGGAATCTGCGGGTAGTGCAATAAATGCCCCCTGGTATCTGTCCTTATCCTGTAATTTGCCTGTGGCAACCCTATGGACTGCTTAATCATTGCAGAAGCTATTGTTATTCTTGGTGAGGAGTTATGTTCCGGATATGGAATAAGGGAAGCAACAACTCCAAGGATCATTGAAGCATCTATTTCACAGTGTGTATGGTCCATGGATAGGTTATTTGTACCCTTAAAGTGTGCATGGCATTCATCGCACTCAAGAGTAACATCACTATTTCCTGGATTTATCCATGTGACATTATCCCTGTAAAGAACTTTGCCACAATCCGGGCAATTATCGGGAAATTCGAATGGAAATACTGATATATATGCGTTTTCCTCTTCTTCAGCATCAAGCCATTCTATGGCTCCACTGGAAATAAGGTCATTTACTGTATATTCGCCCATTCTCAATTTCTCGAGCATTTCCTCATTCATTACTGTTTTTCCTTCATTTACGACAAATAATGGCCTTCTTAGCCTTCCGCGGTCGCAGTTAATAATAACCTCATTTGTGTTGGAATCGTATTTAACATTTACCTCGTTTGATAATTTTCCCGACCTTCTTAAATTTCTTATTGTGTCGGTGAGTATTGCCGGGTCATTATGGTACCCTATGAAATCCCCATTCAGGTAAATACGCCCGGAAGCTTCTTCCTTTGTTACTTCGTGTATGTCCATGTTTTGCAATTCTTCCATTACAATATCAGGATCTATTCCCTGGGTTACATTAATTATAAGTGATGCATTTTTAACCAGGCCACAGTTCTGACCTTCCGGGGTCTCGTTAGGGCAAATTCTCCCCCACTGTGTCGGGTGGAGATCTCTGGCCTCAAAATGCGGCTGCGATCTTGTCAGTGGAGAAATAATCCTTCTCAGATGGCTCAATGTGGACATATTGGATGTCCTGTCCAGCAGCTGGGACACGCCTGTCCTTCCACCTATCCAGTTTCCTGTTGCCATGGAATGCAGTACTTTCTGTGTGAGCAGATCCTGCCTGACTGCAGGCCTCAGCCTGATACCTCTTTTTTTATTGTAAGTTTTTTCCAGCTGGTATTTCAGATCTTTCATAACTGACTGGAATGCATTTCTGAAAAGTTCATCCAGAAGGTCGCCGGAAAGTTTGATTCTCTTATTTGCATAATGGTCTTTATCGTCAACATGACGCATTCCTAAATTAAGCTCAAGAAGTGATCTTGCCATTCTTCCAAGGTAAATAGCCTTCTTTAACCTGTCTGAAACATCATCTCCAAGGTGTGGAAGCAAAGCACGATCCAGCATCTGTGTGATCTTCTTATCCCTGAACTCTTTGGCCTGCCCTGCAGCAAACCTCTTTTTCAGGTAAGACAGTGCATCTTCATTATTGTTAATTCCATTGGGTGGCAGAATTTTAAGATTTCTTGAATCCTCTATATTGGCATAGATTAATGGATCCATTCTCGGATCGGTATAAATTGCTTCATGGATATCAACATCCTTGTCGATTCCCAGCGCCTTCATCAGTATTACAAGAGGTATTGTTCCAGCTACAGTGGGTATAGAAACGTTAATTATACCATCGCTTCCTTTTTCCATAGATATCAATGCCCTGAATCCGCTCTTCTGGGAGAAAATCTTTGCAACTTCTACCCTTGAATCATATTTTTCTTCGTACTCAACAAGTATCTTATTTGGCGCAAGGTCTTCCAGTGAAACTATTACCCTCTCTGATCCGCCAATGATAAAATATCCTCCAGGGTCTGTGGGATCCTCGTCTACATATCTCAGTTTGTTCTCCCTTGTTTCATCTATAGGGCCATTGTTTTTTTCAATGTAAAGGTCCAGATTCTGTTCTGACAATGTACATATTTTTGATCTTACCATTACCGGTATTTCCCCTATTTTAATGGTATTTGCATCTCTTTCTATCCCATCTTCCACTATACGCAGCCGCAACATTATGGGTGCCATATAGTTAAGGTCCCTGAGCCTGGCTTCCTGTGGTGTTATCTGGTTTGTAGCACCGGAAGCTTCCTTGATTTCAGGTTTGTCTACCCATATCGTTGGATCTCCCGTAGCCTTGCCATTCTGCCTTTCCCTGCCAAAATAAATTTTTATGTCCTTGCCCTTTGTTTTTGAAGGGTCAAGATCTATTACTCCAGGTGTTGCATCATCGGATATCTTGGTCTCATCCACTATCTGTTGCATTATATTATCTGGATTGTTCTTTGAAGCATAAAAATAATTCATGGAATCAATCTGATAATTAACTACACTCTCTGATTTGAAAAACGCATCTAAAATAGGATTCATCTTATATCACACTCTTAACAATAACTCTATAATACTCATAATAACCTGCAGTGGGGCTTTTGCGAATAATTTTAACTACCCGGCCCGGCTCAAGTGTTCCGTGAATTTCCTCCAGTGCCTTAATTGTAGGGTCATTAATGCTAATTTTCGGCAGGTTCTCTTTTGTCACATTAAGCTTTGTTAAAACGCTTTCCTCATCTTCCACAGGCACCAGATGGTGTTCTGGCACTATTTCGTGCTCAAGCACATTGAACTTACTCATATTTTCACCTAAACGGGTCCGAAGGGGTTTGAACCCTTGACCGCCTGGTTAAAAGCCAGACGCTCTACCTAGCTGAGCTACGGACCCACAATATGTAGTCAGCTATATACATTTGAATGATATAACTTTTTTTGTATAATGATATTACTAAATAGTATTTTAACGTTTTACTTTTTTTGCATTTTAGTACGGAAAATTTCATGAAAAATTTAATATCTCTGCCTATTATATTCTATAATGAAAGTTAACATAAACGGCGTGTCAAAGGCAATTCTTGCAGTATGGTTTGAAGATAACCAGGTAAAACTGATAGATCAGAGAAAAATTCCGGAAACAATTGAGATATATTCTGCAAAAAATAGTGATGATATTTACTATGCAATTAAAAATATGGTCGTCCGCGGGGCACCAGCAATAGGTGTTACTGCAGCATATGGGTTGGCTATGGCTTCTAAAAATAAGGAAAATATGGAGGAAGCTGTTAAGGTCATATCATCATCAAGGCCCACAGCTTATGATCTCTTCAAGGCAATTGATTTTATGAAGGCAAATAATTTTTCAGAATCAGCAGCAAAGAGGTACGCCCTTGAAATAACAGAAAGATCCAGAAAGATAGGGGAATATGGAAATACGCTTATACAGGCTAATGACCATATACTCACACATTGCAATGCAGGGGCACTTGCGGTGGTTGACTGGGGAACTGCCCTAGCACCTATGAGGATGGCGCATGATGCTGGCAAAAAATTTTTTGTCTATGTTGATGAAACCAGGCCCAGATTGCAGGGTGCGAAACTTACTGCATGGGAACTCCAGCAGGAAGGCATAGATTATTCAATAATAGCAGATAATGCTGCAGGGCATTTCATGAAGAATAAAGACATAAACCTTGCAATAGTAGGTGCTGACAGGATAGCGGCGAATGGTGATTTTGCCAACAAGATTGGAACCTATGAAAAGGCAGTTCTTGCAAAGGTGAACAATATACCCTTTTACGTTGCTGCACCCGGAAGCACCTTTGATTTTTCCCTGAAAAACGGTGATGGTATACCCATAGAGGAAAGGGATGAAAGCGAAGTATTGACTGTCAACAATTCAAGGATCGGGCCGGTTGAAGGGCATGCCAGGAATCCTGCATTTGATGTTACACCAAATGAATATGTAACCGCATTCATAACGGAATATGGCATATTCAAGCCTGGGGAACTTAAAAAATTGTATAGTTTAATTCACGAAGATCTCTTTATGAGGTAATCATCCAGCTTTCCAAGTGATTCATCCTTTTTTTCTGCAAGTGTTTTTAACATTCCTGATATATTTTCAGCAGCTTCTATTTTGCACGGCCCGCACATTCTTACGCCGCCCTTGCATTCTTCATAGACCCTGGTTACATACTTATCGTTGCTGTTATGGTATTTATAAAGTTCAAAAACAGGGCATATATCCGGATTTCCCCCATATTTTTTCTGCTCTTCAATGGTCTGTTTGCCGCCTGTTACTGCATGCTTTATCTTTCTGGTTGCTTCTTCTCCAGTATCATTAAGGCTTATAAGTGAATCAGGAACAGAAGAGGACATTTTGCCTCCTTTTAATCCAGTTTCCAGTTTCTGGAACGTTGCCGACGGCTCAATAAACGCATAATCGTTTATCCGGCTTTCTTCAATGGCAAGCATCATATCTATTTTTATCTTATCCTCGCCTGTGGAATTTTTAACATATATGGCACGGTATTCATAATTTGGCATGCATTCATATCCACTGTTCCCCAGCACACTTATGGCTGAATTGATTTTATCTGCAGGGTCATCGCTGCCCTTTATGTAGATAGAAATTTTATTATCTTCAATTTTCACATTGTAAACCCTTAACCTTTTAGCAATGTCACGCATAAGCCTTATATGAGGGTCCTGGTCAATTCCAACAGGCACAATGGTTGCCCTGGGCCCACCCAGATGGCCCAGCTGTGTATGCAGAACATCTGCAGCCTGTATTATAGGTGCATTTACATGCAATATAGAAGATGAATCTGTCAATCCATATATTGATTTTAACTCGCTCATATTTGTTTCGTTGGATAGGACAAATGATAAACTCTGCGTATCGTAATTTTCAGACTGGAAATATATCCTGCATGGCTTAAGCCCCATGGATATATAATTGGCTATGTATTCATTTATTGCTATATTGCGGGCCTTGTCAAAGCTTATTCCCCTTGTCGCATACGATTCCAGGTCTGCCACAGCAATGTAGACATCCGCTCCCAGTGACTGGAAATATATTATCTGGTCTATGGTGAGTTTGTTGCCCAGGTGCATTTTGCCCGAAGGCATTAATCCTGTCATAGCATTGAATTTAATTTTGTTTTTAATTGAATATTCCAGATAATCTATCCCCCTTTGCCCGAATATCAGGTGGCGCCTGAACATAAAATAGTCAAAATAGTTATCGGGCCTTTGAATTCCGAATTCTTTAATTAATTTCTCGTAGTCAAAATACTGTGCCGAACTCCACGGATTTATCATAACTCCTGATTGAGTGTGCATTAATTAATTTTCCTTACAATGTACAAAACAATTAATTAAAAATTTGATAATAAAAACGACAGCGAAACATAGTTCCCGTCCCCTCGCGGAAGATAGTACAGTATGCAACACATCGGACTTAACCGTCGGGTTCGGAATGAGACCTGGTATTTCCCCGATGTTATGACCGTCGTCAACACTTAATCACTAACAGATATATAAATATTTTTTTTATGAGGTAGTGAATAATAATTCTTAATTACTTAATATTAGGTATATACTCAATATTTATATATCCAATTGCAATAACCGGTTGAAATGAACAGTTATAAAACAATTTCAGATGCACCATCAACACCATTTGTCCGGAAGATTACAGTGCTATCATCCATGGGAGTTATGATGGATGGCTACACGCTCACTGTTTTCTCATATGCATTGCTATACCTGATCAATGTAATGTCGCTGAAAAGTTATGAGATCTCAATTATGGGAATATCATCAATAGGGGGCGTCCTGATCGGGAGTCTCATTTCCGGTTATATAGCAGATATTTACGGGAGACGTTTCATATACATATATGATCTATTCCTGGTTTCTATATTTATTTTCCTTACAGGATTTGCCACAAATTACATAAATTTTTCAATACTTGAATTAATTGTTGGAATAGGCATAGGTGCTGATTACCCTGTGAGCTCTTCAATCCAGGCAGAATTTTCGCCTACAAAATCCCGTGGCAAATTTATGTTTTTTAATATATTCTCATTTTCAATAGGTTCACTGATATTTCTCGGGCTTGCAGTGCCGCTTGTATTGTTTACAGGGGTGAACGCATGGCGGTATATGTATATGATTGGCGCAGTGTTCCCAATTCTTGTCCTGTTTTCACGGAAGAAGATACCGGAAAGCCCGTACTGGGTACAGCATAAATATGGAAAGGAGGCAGGTGAAGGGGCGAAGAAGCAATTTGAAGCTTCAACAGGATACACCATAGAAGGTTTGCCTGATGTTAGCAGGGAAAAAACAAGATTCAGGGACATATTTAAGGGCAAATATGCCGCCTATATTATGTTTATTACTGTGGCATGGTTTTCATACGATATCGTCAGTTACGGCATATGGACCTATTCACCTCTCATATTTTCAACTGAAATTACATCATACTATGCTGATCTCTATGTGGTGTTTACCGGCATGGCTGAATCAATTCCGGTGGTTGTAGGATTCCTGATTGCAATATACTATGTAGACCGCATAGGGCGCCGCCTTCTCCTTATAATAGGATTTTTAGGGGCCTTTGCAGTACTTATATTATTCTTCTTTGTGAACCAGTATATGGTAGTAGGCCTTTTGATGACTTTCAGCGCCTTCGGGTTTGTTCACTTTTTCCATAATGTAGGGCCGAGCCCGATAACATATACGTATCCACTGGAGATATTTCCCACCAGAATAAGGGGCACTGCAATGGGTTTTGCCACTTCAGTTTCAAGAATTGGATCTATAGTTGCTGTATTTTCATTTCCTATAATAGATGCATTATACGGATTGAAGGCAATAATAATTTTCTTCGCCATATTCGAATTCATCGGACTAGCATTTACATTAAAATATGCACCGGAAACAAATGGGAAATCCTTAACATAAAAATAACAAAGGCTTATTTAAAATAAATTTATAAAAATGGGGCAACCATAATAGGAAGAATTGCTGTAGCATCCCCGTAAATATTTACAAATTTTGCATCTTTTCTTACCTTTTTCCAGGTTATTGCTTCCTCAAGCTTTGCACCTGAGAGTGAACCATCGTATTCCTGTGCGGTTGTGATATAAACAGCCTCGTTCAGCCCGTCCCTGAACTGGTTCCACCATATGGTATGGTGCTTTGAAATGCCGCCCCCTATCATCAATGCGCCCGTTTTCTTTGCATCAAATACTATATCAGAAAGCCTGTGCTCATCTTCAAGGATGTTTATTTTGAAATCATGGTGCATTTCATAGAATGACCATAACTGTGACCCGAATGATCCATCGGTTATGCCCGGAACAAACACAGGTATGTTATTTTTTGCAGCGTTATATAGAATTGAGTTTTCATTGTCCAGTTTCAATCCTACTTCCCTTATCAGATCCACCGGTGCCCATTCTTTCTTTTTGTTGTATAACTCCTCTATCATGGGCATTAGCTTCTCTTCTATTACAACTCCATAACTTTCATCGGGGACAAATACATTGCCCAATCTGTTAATATTCATATCCTTGAGTTTCTCATCACCAAAGTTAAATGTCCCGGCGTAATAATCTGTATACACACGTGCAACGTCATGGTCAAGGGTACCATTGGTTGTTATAATTACATCAACAAGTTTGTTTTTTACAAGCTGATTTATTATCCCTCTTGTCCCTGTGGAAATTATATCAGCCGGAAACGAAAGGAATGTTGTTTCATCCGATGTGAATTCTTCCTTTAAAATCTGATATCCTTCATATAATTTTTTTGATGTAAAACCACCGCTTGTCCCGAACATTTCCATTAATTGCATTAAGGTAGTATTTTTATTTATTTTCAGATCCTTTACCGGATCTTTTAATAAATCCTCTCTTTTTATTTCCATGAAACATAATAGTAATTTTATAATTCAATCTATCGGTTTATTTCCGGTTTTCATTACAAAGAAACTATGTATTGAATGCTTTAAAATACAAATTCATACAAGCCAGTAATGTTAAAAATTTAACAGTATACAAGGGCCGGGACCGGGAATCGAACCCGGGTCCGGGGATCCACAGTCCCCAAGGATGTCCATTACCCCACCCCGGCCATTTTAGCTCATGGATATTATTACTATGTATAATTATTTTTTTAATTTTTGATGCCATATACAAGAACAGATTCTATTTCATGGTAATTATCTGTATGGTGTGCATAGATCCTCGGCACCTTTATAAATATCCTTTCCTGCCTTATTATTTGAATTCTCTGTGAATAGAATTCCCTGATATATTCATAGCTTTTTATATTATGTATACTGTATATATGTGTCCCTATTTCTATGGCTTTATTAATAAATGGCATATCGTCGTGTTTTATGACAGATCCAAATGGGGGATTCATTAACACAGTGTCATATTCCCCCTTAACATCAGAAACATCTACATTTGCAAATTCTGCATCTGAAGCGTTATTTTCTGCATTTTTCCTGGATGTAGCTACCATCTCGGGGTCTATATCTATACCTGTGGAAACTTTTGCACCGAGATATGATGCCCCGATAGCAAATATCCCATTCCCTGTTCCAAGGTCTATTACATTCTTCCCTGCAATATTGCCATCCATATACGCTTCAATTAAAAGTGTTGAGGCAGTATCTGCATCTGTTGGGTACTGCTCCAGGTTAATATTATAAAAATCAGGCTTTTCCAATCTGGAGAGGAAAATTTCAAGCGCTTTTTTGTTTATTTTATTCCTGCGGGTTTCCAATTGCCATCTCCAGAATATTTTTGGCTAGACGTTTAGCTACCGGCATTTCATTTCCTCTCTCTATAAGTATTTTTTCAATCTTCCTTACAGCTCTCTGCCTTTTCCACGTGCCATTCTCATGAACTGCGAGAACTATATACTCCGCAATTTCACGGTCTATATTGATGCCGAATCTTTCCCTTATCTTAATCTGCCATACTGGAACCAGAACTACCGGAATATCACGCAGGGTGTTACTCCTTGCTTTTTCTATTAATCGGTTAATATTGCTTTGGTCTGACATCCGGCTTTCATTCATAACGTCTATATAAACATTTCATCTTTTGCCATTATAATGATATTCAGCATTATGAATAAAATCAATTGCTTGAATTATTATTACAATTTTATTTCCATCATTATTTCATATATCTGTATACATTTGCAGCATATGGAGCTAATTTCTTCCGGATCAAGCATTTCACAGAAAGAGGGCGTACGGCATAATCATGCTGCTAAATTAATATAATTACTGCAGGCAAGTAATGGCATAAAAACACCACCATTAACTCACTCATTAAAGACAATTTCCAGAATATATATTAGTTTTCCTTAGCACCTAATATATTTATTTAGGATTAACATACATATGAGAAGTAAATGTCCGGTAAAATAGCTTTATACATTGAATACTCCAAACCACGGGTATGGTGGCTTCTTGTTTTTATTGGCTTTGGTGGGGCTATACTGGCGATTAATCATTTTTCATTAACAAATATATTGATGGTAATTGTTGCAATTGTTGCTATAACAGCAGGGTCTATGGGTGCTGAAGGCTTAACCAATTATATAGACCTTGAAATGGATACGACAATGGAAAGAACCAGAAACAGGCCGCTTCCAAGTGGAAAGATCACCATGAAGGGGGCACTTATATTCGGTTATTCACTTGCCATATTCTCTGTGTTAATCCTACTTGTATTTGGAAGGTTTATAGCATCACTTTTCATGGCAATTGGCATAGTAGATAATGTTTTTATTTACAGCTACCTTCTCAAGAAGATTTCATCATACAGTATCATATACGGGGGGTTTTCAGGAGCTTTTCCGGTACTTATAGGCTGGTATGCAGTGACATCCACTTTTTCCTGGCTTCCGTGGGTATTGTTCCTCCTGGTCATGTTCTGGATTCCGGTACATGTCTGGAGCCTCGCCTATAGATACAGGGAGGACTATAAAAAAGCTAATGTGCCTATGTTCCCCGTTACCCACTCAGACAGGTCAACCGCTATTGCAATCTCATTTTCATCCCTGTTGCTGATAGTATTTTCACTGACACCATATTTTCTGGGGCTTTACAATCTGGTATATCTAATACCGGTTGCAATTCTATCGATTCCAATAATAATATTCTCATATAATTTTATAAAAAAACCTGATAGAAAGACATCTTTCCGGCTATTTGTCTATACTGCCCCCTATCTTACATTTGTATTTATTCTTGTTATAATATTGAATCTGTTGCGTGTATTAAATTTATTCCGTTTTTTCTGATTGTGCTAATCAAAAAATTAATAATAAATGAATTACTTAATATAAAATCATAGAATACATATACAGTGGAATTCAATTGTATAATGCAAAATATGACAGAGGTAATTAAATGGAACAGGTTAATGACATAGTATTTCCGGGCGACGTGATAGCAAAGGAGGAAGAATACCTCTCAGGTAGAAATACACAGGATATAGACGGAAATATCATAGCCACCGCTTTCGGAAAAGTATCAAGGGATGATAAATCACTTGTAATATCTGTTGATACACAAAAACAGGCAGTAGTTATAAGAAGATATGATATTGTATATGGAAAAATAATAAAAATTCTTAACAAGGAAGCAGTAATACTGGTTTCTGGAGTTGATAAGGGAAAGGCAATAGTCCCTGTGGCCACAGAAGCAAGGCTCAAATTGCCGATTCCAAACAAAACAATGTATTCCCATATTGTTACACTTGGAGATATATTAAGGGCAAAAATAGTAAGCACAAGGCCACTTTATGCCACTATATTTGAATCCGGGCTTGGTGTACTTAAGGGCAGATGCACCGTATGCAGGAGTGAACTCATTGCAGATAACGGAAAACTGTATTGCAGAAATTGTGGTAGAATAGAGCAGAGGAAAATTGCCCAGGATTATGGCAATATAAATATATCAGGTGTTAATTATGAAAGAAGCCGATAAAACAAAAAATGTTCAGGAGCTTTCAAGAGAAGTTAAAGACATGAGAAAGGAAATAGATAGTATGAAGGAGCTTCTGGGCGGATTGATAAAGGTCATGATGGATCATGATGACCAGTTTAGCGACGAGGATGAATATAATTAGGTGAATAAAATGGCAACATTACCGATGAAAATGCTTGAAGAAAATTTAAATAAAAAAGTTACGCTCTTATTGAAGGACAACAGGTCACTTGTAGGGATACTTGCAGGGTATGATGAGTACATGAATATGACTCTGGATGATGCAGAGGAAAATGGTGAAGTCCAGAGAAAAATTGGAAAAGTCATTATACGTGGAAGCAACGTGGTAAGAATTACCACAAAATAATTTCTAAAGTATATATAATCTGTTTTAATAACACCCTATGTCTGAAAAGATAAACGATAAGCAATATGTAATGGGATTTACATGGGCAGGGTACAGAAATGGCAGAAGATTCCCACTTTTAATTAACACATTTTCAAATGATTATAAAAACGATAAGGACAGTATAGAAATTCTCGGAGAGAAATTTTCCAGGAAGATATATTACCCCTCTTTCCTCGGCGGTGAAAAAGTTATCGAAGGAAATGAAATGGTTATAATATACAATGGCCTGGAACTTATACAGAGGCCAGCCCGCCTTATTGCATTTATAATGGAATTAAGGAAGAAATATGGGTTTAAAAAAATGTTTTATCTACAGGGAATTTCTGACCCCTACCTCCTGCCTGTACTCTCATATCTAGGAATCAATATTTTTGATGACCTGTATATAAGGAAAGAAAGCCAGGAGAATTTAAAATATACTGTTGCCGGTAAAACAAAGGTTGATTATAATCCGCTGGAAGAAAATATAAAATTCGCTGAATCCATCCTGGACTCAATTTTTCTGGCTACCAGAGATGGCACATTGCGTGAAATTGTTGAAAAAATTGCAATATCAGGGAAAGCCCTTGAAATTTTAAGAATAGCAGATACAAAATATTATAATGAGTTTTCCCAGGTATTTCCTTCAAGGACCCCATATATCCAGGCTAATTCAATCGAATCATTAAACAGGCCTGATATAGCTTATTACAGGAATAAAATAGCAGAATATACAAAACCGGAACACAGGAACATTGCACTTCTGCTCCCCTGCTCAGCAAAAAAGCCATATTCAGATTCAAAAACCCATAAAAAAATACTTGCAGGCATCTGGCAATATAGAAGATATCTCCATGAGCTGATAGTAACATCACCTGTCGGGCTTGTACCACGTGAACTGGAAAATGGGTATCCTGCCAGATTTTATGATATTCCGGTAATCGGCACATGGTATGAGGATGAAAAAGTCATGATGAAAAACCTCATTTCCAGTTATATGAAGAAAAATAATTATTCAGAAATAATAGCATACATACCGGAAGACCTGGATTTTATCCGGGAATCACTTCCGGAAAACTCAAAGATAATAGAGGGAAGGGTTACTGATGATGGCAACATTGCGAAACTGGCATCCGTTTTAAAGGATACAATAACGGGTGATAGTGAGTATGCAAAGAAGCTGGACGATTACCGGGCAATATTGAGATTTCAGTTTGGTGAATGGATCATGCCATACCTTTCCAAGATAAAGCTGATAAATAGCTTTCATCAGGATATGCTTGTTGAAGATGGCAAAATACTTTTTGTGTATAACGAATCTATTGGCCGTTTTTCAATTACCCATGAATCGGGCAAATTTTTCATGGAGAACAATAAGTTTAATGTTTCAATTGAAGATTTTAACCCCACATCCAGTGTATACGCTATGGGAATACGCGACGCCACCACGGACATAAAGGCCTTCGATGAGGTGGTAATGACATATGGAAATGAATTGCGTGGCACCGGCACAGCATTAATGCCATCCAGGGCTATGGTAGATATGGATCATGGAGCTGCTGTAAAGGTCAGGTCAGGAGTTAAAAAGTAATATTTATTCTTAATAAAGGATTATTAATAATATTGAAATTATCCCCTATGAGTATTCTGATCAGGAATGGAACAATAATCACTGAAAACGACAACAGAGATATACTGCACGCCAACATACTTGTAGATGGCAATAAAATAACATATATTGGCAGTGAAGAGCTTCCACATGACAATGAAATAGATGCCACCGGCAAAGTTATCCTGCCCGGGTTCATAAATACTCACACACATGTGGGGATGAGTGGATTTAAGGGTTTGCTTGATGATATGGTTCTTTCCGAATTTCTTGATAAAACATCAAAACTTGATTCACAGAGGACAGAAGAAGGAATATACAACTCAAGCCTGCTGGGCATGAATGAAATGATCAACTCCGGAATAACCTCATTTGTTGATTTATATTATTCTGAGGATGTAATTGAAAAAGCAGTAGAAAAAACCGGAATGCGCGGCTTTCTTGCCTGGGCAACGCTTGATCAGGAGTTTACCACCCAGAAAGGAGACCCCGTTAAAAATGCAGAATCTTTCATAAAGAAAAAGCATCCTGACACAGTTACCCCTATGGCAGGAATTCAGGGCATATATGTTTCATCAGATGAGAACTATTTCAGGGTGAAAGAACTTTCTGAAAAGTACAATGTTATGGTGCACACACACCTTTCAGAAACCAGAAAGGAGGTATATGATTTTGTAAAAACCCATAATGAGCGGCCTGTAGAGCATCTGGGTTCCATAGGTTTCCTGTCTGATAAGCTCATTGCTGCACACTGTGTATGGATTACATTAAACGAAATTAAACTGCTTTCAAAATATAATACATCTGTTTCATGGAATTCTATAAGCAATGCCAAACTGGCATCCGGCGGAATAGCACCTGTTCCTGAATTGCTTTCCAACAGCGTTAATATCTCTCTTGGTACAGATAGTTCAGGAAGCAATAACTCATTAAACATGTTCGAAGAAATGAAATATTCAGCAATATCAATTAACAATGACCGGTGGTCAGCTGATACGGTAAAATCACAGCAGATACTGGATATGGCAACCAGGAACGCAGGCATGGCATTGCACGCACCAATCGGAATAATAAAAGAAGGATACCTTGCAGACCTTATTGTGCTTGATATGGAGCAATACAATACAATGCCATATACAGATTCTAACATAGTGAATAACATTGTATTTTCGGCAAATTCCGGGAATGTGGAACAGGTAATGGTAAACGGAAAAATAATCATGAAGAAGGATTCTAGCAAAACAGGAGTGTCTTTTTTCAGTGGATTAAATTATTTATAATTCCGGTCATACGGAACTATTTTCAAAATCTTAAAAGTATATAGAACCCTGCAAAGCAGGCCAGTTATTTATACTATTTACCTGCATTAATTGTAAATATATAACGGGTGGTGATGAAAACCCTATTATCTACCAAATAAAACACATGAGGCGCAGCTTTTAATTCTTTCTACTTTATTTCCATATCAGAATGCAATGCTAAATAACCATATGGATATAAAAATATATAAAGGCTTAAAATATTAACCAAAGGATAAGATATGAGCTGGACAGAAGCTGAAGTTAGGGAATTAAAAGTAGGAAGATACATGTTAATAGATGATTCACCCTGTAAAATAGTTGATATTACAATGTCAAAACCAGGTAAACACGGTGAAGCAAAAGGGCGAATTGTCGCCATAGGAGTATTTGATGGGCAGAAGCACAGTGTTGTTTACCCAGTGAAACATAAAATCAAGGTTCCTATAATAGTTAAAAAGAATGCACAGATACTTTCTATTGCAAATAATGAAGCACAGATGATGGATTCTGAAAGTTTTGAAACATTTATTTTGCCAATAGAGCCAGAAGATCAGGATAAATTAAAACCGGGAATGGAGGTGCCATATTGGGAAGCTATGGGAAAAAGGAAAATAATGCTGCAGAATTAATGTCGCAGTTTTCCAATCTAAAAATTGCTGACGCGCTGGCCAGCTATGAAGATGCAGATTATGTGATATTCGGGGCCCCATTCGATAATACGTCCAGTTACAGGAGAGGTTCCAGGCTGGCACCCAATTCCATACGGGCTGCCTATGATAATCTCGAATCATATGAGGTAAATTATGGTATAAACCTTCTCGATGCAAAAATATGTGACCTTGGGGACCTCCCGGTTTATGAGGATGTTGATTATATACTCAGTGAGATTGAAACGGCCACTGCTACAATATTCCACGACAAGAAAATACCGGTAATGCTTGGTGGTGAGCACTCCCTTACAGTAGGTGCACTGCGCAACCTTAAAGATATTACAATGGTAATTATTGACGCCCATTCTGATTTCAGGGATTCATATATGGGCAATAAGAATAACCATGCATGTGTTACAAGAAGGGCTCTTGAACTCCTGGGTAAAAACAAAATAATCTCAATAGGGACAAGGTCAACATCATACGAGGAAATAGCTTCAGGAGAATATGAAAATGTTAGATTCATCTCAGCAAATGAGGTCCGTGCATCAGGCATAGATGAAGTTATAAGCGAAGTTATGGAAAAAACATCGGATAGGGTTTATTTCTCCATTGATATGGATGGTTTCGACCCGGCATATGCACCTGGCGTTGGAACTCCAGAGCCATACGGGCTTACATCATATGATGTTCGCAGCATATTAACATCAATATCAGATAGAATAATTGGTTTTGATATAAATGAAATGACGCCACTATACGATAATGGCAATACATCAATGCTTGCTGCAAAATTAATTCAGGATTTTATAGCGAGCCGTGAAAAGGCTCTAAAAAAATAAATTTATAATCCCATTTTTGAAGTTATTTCTTTTCCCTTTGTTATTATTACCTTGCATGGTGTAGGCAATTTTATGGAAGCTTTCTTTAAAGCATCTTTCATGGTTTTAGCGCTGGCTCTGTCTACCTTCCCAACCATAATAATTTCTCCAATATGGACTCTTGCGGCTGTTCCTACCGGTTTTCCAAAAGCCATTCTCATACCACTGGATATCCTATCAGCACCTGCTCCGGTAGCCATTTTATGTTCACGGATTACCTGGTGCGGGTACACGCGTATATGAAGGAAATAATTTCCAGCTCCCACGTTTTCAAGTAATTTCCTGTTAATAGAAATTCTTGCAGCTTCCAGGGCTGTATGCCTTATCTGGCACGCTTCTTCTGCTACTAATTGCATTTCAATTTCAAATTCCCTTTTCTGGTTACCCTGTACGAATGTGGTAATCTTGGGGTAAGGAACCCCGCCCATAAACTCCTTTCTCGTATATGCTGGGCCTGAAATCTTTGAATACATTCTTGCTGGTTTAGTTACCATAATAATCTATTCATGAATTCATGCGCGTATAAAAACATTTACGAAAATATCCGGTAAAAAATTTTATAGCTCCATCCAGGAATTCAAAAAAATATTGCTATTTGATTATTAAACTAAAGTAATAGGGCGTCTCACATTTTAACAATTGACGATTTTCATTATCTCCCTCGGTTTTTCTCCCAGTTCCATGTTTGATATTATCATGAGATTGTATGCAATTGTTTTCAGGCCTATTGCAGTATCATAATCCCTGTTCACAGTGTACCAGATATTCTCACACTTCAGTATTTCTTCAAGTATGCTGAAGGTACGCTCTATTTCCCATCTAAGAGGATACATTGAAGCATATTCTTTTCTCATGTCAATGCCTATTTTCCTGTTTAATGGCAACCTATTATCTACTATCCCTCTTCTCCTATTGGTATCAATTACAGGTAGAGCATGTGTATTTTCAAATATATAATCGTATATGTCAGATGCATCATAAGCTGAATCTGCAAGAACATATGAGAAATCTCTAACAGAATCCACCATATCATGCGACACATGGGAATCATGCATATTTCCCTTTGTTACCATCCATTCCATTATAATGAGGGAATCAACATCAATTGCCATATGGCATTTTCTACCATATGACCATCCCTTTGTTGTCTTTGACCATCCTGATACTGGATCTTTGTAATTATTCCATGCCTTTCTTCTCATTGCTGTTGAATGCTTGCATGTATGTATTATAAAGGAATCTATTGCAGCTATTGATTCTATTGAATAAAGATAGGTAATTTCGTTGTTTACTGCATGGAGGTCTATCATTCTGGCTCTCCTTGAAAGTGTCTGGAAGCTTGGTATCTCGTTAAGGCCAGCCATTCTTATATATTCCTCATGGTTGGTGAGGAATATTCTGGCTGATCTATAAGATATATTGAAAATCTGTAAAACTATCAGCACCTTCAATATCTGTCTATCTGTGTACTTTCTTTTCCTGTCATCAGGCGAAACAATATTATCTATGATTTCCATAATCAATGGGATTTGCTGTGAGGGCATATCCCATTATTGTTTTTTTGTTAATAATGTTCGACATCTGTCTGATATTTTATGAAATGTGAGACACCCTATAAAGTAATTTATCCAGTGGCAGTTATTAATCCACTGCATCTGCGGGCGTTTCTTCTACTGTTGTGGAACCTGCATTTTTGACAGTGTCAGGTCTCTTTATCCATGTAATTAATGTAATTGCAAGTACAACTACTATTATTACGATTCCCAGCACTGATGCAAAGTTATATGGATATGCAGGAAGGGGGAAGAAATTTGATGCCAGTACAGCTATAAGGGCAACTATTGAAATTACAGGTGCAATCAAATATCCGGTGAGGGTTTTTTTGTTAATTTTCCCTGCCTTAAATGTTGAAATTATAAGACTTGAAGAAGATATGGATCTGATCAGGAATGAGAAAAATGCATCGGCAAACAAAAGCACGTAGCCTCCATCTATGGGGCCAAAATATATTCCGAATACCATGCACAGGAATACGGATATAGCCAGAATGAAAATTGTTGTATAAACAGGAGTTCCATTTTTGTCAGTGCGGGAAAATATTCCGGGGAAAATTATATTATCTCTGGAAAATGCGTAAAATATCCGTGTCATGGAAGTTCCCATGGATATATTGTTTCCCATGAAGCTATTGACAGTAAATATGAAGAGAAGCCCGAACATTATTGGGCTCAACTCTCTGAAAAGGACTAACCCGTTATCCACAGAATTTCCAAAGGAAAGCATTCTAGATGGCCCCCATGCAACTGTCATAGCATATGATAAGAATACTATAGTAACGCCTATTATAATTGAGGAAATTAATAATGATTTTGGAACCGTTTTTTTCGGTATATGTGCTTCTTCAGAAATTGCAGTTAATGCTATAGATAACCCTATAAATGTTACCACGGACAGGGTAAGGGAATGTGCGAATCCTATGATCCCGCCACTGGCAATAAACGGCGAAAAAACCGCAAGCGTATTATTCTTCCCTGCAAGTATAACAAGGCCTATTCCCCCGGCTATAAGAATGATGAATTCTGCGATCCCGGTTATTATCTGGTAATTTGTGGAAAACCGGATTCCCTTATAGAGTATTATAAAGGTTATAACATTCAATGCAAGTACTATGGGAATCCATAATCCTCCGGTCAAGATTTTACTATCAAATATGCCAAAAAATCCAGCAAGTCCAAGCATGCCAAACCCCGCATAAGCAAATATTGTTCCGAAAAGCAAATTCCACCCTTCGAATGTTGCCATGAATCCCCCTATACTCTTTCCCACATAGGTAAAATCACTCCCTGCGGAAACATACTTGCTGGAAAACCTGTAGGAAGTATTCAATATAGTTAAATATATAAGAAAACCCACCAGTATTGATAGTGGAGTTGCGCCCAGAGCTACCAGTGCTATACCTCCAAGGAGATACGCTATATCAGCGGCGGGAGCAGTCATTCCCCAGCCCTGCCATACAAGCCTGTTTGTTCCAAGAATATTTCTTTTTAAATTATCTGCCACGGAAAACGATAAAAATGTTATCTATAAATATATTGTAGCACAGAAATATAACAATATTGTGATATAAAATAATACCTGTTTCCTATTTATGGTTGCCTTCTTCCTATAATATTGTTAATAATTATATTATATGGCCCTGTGTAATCTTTATCCAGTTTCTGGCCACATTTTGTGCATTCAAGGGACATATCTGGCCCTATCCTGTATTCCACGTTTCCACAATTGGGGCATGCACTTCTTATCCAGAGCTCATCAGGTGGTGTTTTGATCCTTGGCTGAATTTTCGCTGCCGTATTGGGTTCTCCAGATTGTGCCGGTTCATCCGTGCCTCTTTCCCGGGAGGCTTTTCTATTTCTATCTACAATATAAAAAGTCACAGTGTAAAGCCCGAGAAATGCCCATATAAATATGAAAACTGAAGTGATCGATGATACTATAACATTGCCGGCAAAGGCAGTAAGTGCAAATTCAATGAACGAGGAAACGAAACTGGCAAAGACTGATCTTAATAATCCATATCTTATATAAATAAAGCTGAGTGCCAGTGTTGAAAGGTAAATTAGAATGGAATCATAAATATTATAATTTGTAATTAGGACAGCTACTGCTGCGGGCAATATCATAAAAACTATCAGATACTCTTTAACATGACCGTAGGGATTCAGGAACGAAGAAAATTTGAACTTTTTTGTAGCCAGCAGAATTATGGCAATTAATATTGTAATAGGTATAAACTCAAATATGAGAACCTGAAAAACAGAACTCATGAGATAGATAAAATTCTGTTCCCCTAATGGCATTTTTGATACCGGGCTAACTGCTATTGACGGATCAAAAACTTCTATAATTACAGAGGAAAATACGAGCAAAGCCATGTAAACAGCAAGTGCAGAGAAATAATACTCATTATTTTTTATATCAAAACTTGCAAATTTAGTGCTGTTATAAATGAATGGTGTGAAAGATGCCAGAACTATAATAATGCCTGATATTAGAAATATATATGCCAGATTGCTAGTAACGGTAATATGAAGGTAAAAATAGGAACCTGAAACACCTATTATTGAGTTTATGTCTTTGATAAGAAAAGGGATTGTAAAAAAGAATCCAAGAACAGCTATAGCAATTCCAATATACGAAATGCCCCTGTTCAGTCTATTTATTAAATTCAGTTCATCCATTTAAAATCATATAAAATAATCATAATTCAACCTATCGGTTTCACAGGCATAATTAAAAATTTTTGCCAGAAATTTATAAAAATAAATTATGCAGGCATAAATTTATTTCAAAGTTATTGTAAGCCGTTTATCTATTTTCCCTTTAACGGTTGAACTGGCCACTTCTATTTCGCCTACTTCGGATGTAGTTGCCGTATAGAGGCCATAATCAGACTGCAATGGAAGCCCCGCAATGTTTATGACCCTCAGTTCTTCATCATCTGGCAATGTCCCCGTGGAATAGCTCATTCTCTGTTTTTCCCGTGGAAAATCATTATTGTTCATGTATTCTATCTTTATGGGAATGTTCTGCTTCACTATTTTGTTTGCTTCCTCAGTGATATTTTTTACTATGTCTTCTGTAATGTTGTCTATATAAAGATCAACCCATGCTTTGTCATCATATGTCTGGCTTATTCTTGATTTGGCGTTGTAAAACTTATAAGCCAATCCAGATATTATAAACATGGCCGTCCTGAATCTCATATGGATACTCCTGACATCCCAGTCCAGTTTCTGCTGAATTGTTTTTCCAACCACATTCTCCGGATATGTATCCAGAGAAAT
Organism: Ferroplasma acidiphilum; assembly: GCF_002078355.1. NCBI lineage: Archaea > Methanobacteriati > Thermoplasmatota > Thermoplasmata > Thermoplasmatales > Ferroplasmaceae > Ferroplasma > Ferroplasma acidiphilum. Next base: position 186,964 of record NZ_CP015363.1, read on the forward strand.
AAGGTGAATATAGTCCCCGTCTGTCCACACGTCCACTATTCCATAAGTTTTTCCGTCAATAACTATTTCACCCTTATCATTCTGCTGCCCATCCATAGTAGGGAAAAAAATAGTTTTGTCCACAGTCAAATCTGTAAATTCACACATAAGGACCTTCCCCTCGCATTCCTTTAAGTATGAGTCCTTTAAGAATATCTGTTCTGTTATCATTAAGCACATAAGAACTTATTTCTATATAATTTTATTTTTATTTTTTCATGAATAATATGCATACTATTACTGTTTATCTAAATTCTCCCCAAAAATATCATAAAGCATATACCCTGTCCTGGTAATTTTTTCTTTTTCCATTAAATAATGGTTATGGCGTTTAAAATCGAAGTTTTTGAAAGTTACATTATCATATGATATATCCATTAATACCAGGGGCTCCGGGCTTGCCAGATACGTAAATTTGTTTTCCAGTGAGAAAGGGTGTTTTTTCCCCATAAGTGCAAAAGCCATCATGCTCCGTATCTGATGCCATACAAAACTACGCCCCTGGATATTAATTATGTAAAATCCATTGCGGGTTGAATAATTTATTGATTTTATAGTTCTTACAGTATTCCTACTGTCCAGTTTACAAAAATTTACAAAATCATGCTGCCCCACAAATTCTCCAAGCGTTTCCATTACCCGGGATATATCAATATTCTCAGTTATAATATATGAATATTGCTTCAAGGAGTTGTGCCTGGGGTTTAAATAGCTATCAAGTGCCGAATAGGAATAAAAGAACATTCCTGGAATTCTGGCGTTCAGGATTCCCATGACATTTCCTATATTTGTATCTGTGTCAACCAGCATAACATTTCCCCTTGCCGATACATACCTATCAGTTCTTGCTGCACTTTCAATGTTATTTCCAATACCGTATTTTTTCAGTATTTTTATAATTGAATCCTCAACACTGTTTTCACCATTCCCCCTTTGAAAACCCGTAAATGATGTTCCATCATATCCATATTTTATAAGATAATACATTGTTTCTCTCTAATTTTTGATAAGGCTTTGCTATCAGGCAATGCTTCCCATGCACATTACCCTCTCTGGGAGTTATATTATTTTTGTGCCTGTTCCCTGAAGGTCTCCAGCTTTCTACACTTTACCCTTACATGTAAATAAGGTTTTATCATGTTAATTGTTCTTGCGGCTACGCCACAAAGCCCACAATTTGAATATAATGCATATTAATAAATCTTTGTGTGTTGAGTTGTATAATTTTAATGTTTTATTGTCCTACTGAACCATATACTTTTTATTAATACCGGTTACATAGGAAAATGTACATTATGGTGTTTCTAAAAGTAGTATGGCAAAACTTTATATCGGGTTTTAATTTAATCCATTAAAATGTCGGTCCCTTACAGAATTACCATCAGAGTTTCTGAAGATTTAATTAATCAACTTCAGGAAATAGTGGAAAAAAATCAATATAGCAGTATTTCAGAGGCAATACGTTTAGCCATCAGTGAATTTATAACAAAAAACAGGGAAAATGCTACCAGCAAGGTAGACCTGAAACTTCCAAGAAATATATACACAGAACTTGAAGAGGAAGTAAACAATGGAAATGCCATATCTGTGAACGACCTTATACGATTCATATTGAGGGAATATGCAAAGGGAAAAACAAAAAACTAAATTTATATAAATTGTTAGTATCAGTTTACAATGGTTGTAATAAAGGAAAACAAGGATGACCTTATCCATGAAATCGGTATCAATTATTACTCAAAATTAAGTGATTTTGCGGGGATTATAGGATATTCCATTGAAGAAGAAAATAATGAAGTAAAGCTGGAATTTAATCCTGACAGGCCAGATCTTTTCTCATTTTATGCATTAAAATCCAATATGAAAATATTTTATGACGGCAATTATAGAATAAAGCCGCTCTTCGAAAAATCAGATAAACTAATCCGTGTAGATAATAGTGTAAAATCTGAAAGGCCTTATGTGATGTCCTTTGTCGCCCGTGGAAAGCCACTTGGAAATTATTATAGCCATATAATAGATTATCAGGAAAAACTACACGAAACTATTGGAAAATCAAGAAAAAAGATGGCTATAGGCATACATGACCTTGATAATATCTCACCTCCCTTCCTGTTTACCATGCGGGATAAAAAAACTTTAGAATTTACAACATATGACAATTTCCATGGAACAGCCAGAGAAATACTGGAGAAGCATGATAAGGGAAAACAGTACCGGCAGCTAATTTCATCGGACACAATGGTGCCTGTAATACTTGACAGCAAGGAAGATGTAATGTCAATGCCCCCCATAATAAATGGGCTGAAATCTAAAATTGGAAATAATACATCAAAACTTTTCTTTGATATAACAGGAACAGACTATAATGCGGTGCTTTCTGCGTTTTACCTCTTTGCCTATGAAATGTCGTATATTGGATATGAAGTACTTATACCTGATGCTGATAGGAATACAATTAACTATGACTGGAGAAAGGTAGAAATTACACATAAAGAAATTACAAAACTTATGGGATTGGAACCTGATAATACTGTAATTTTGCTGAGAAAAATGGGATACAGATGTGAAGTAACATCGGGTGGTTACAGGGTAGACGTTCCAGGAAACCGTATAGATGTTATGGGGCCTGTAGACATAATAGAGGATATAGCAAAGGCATATGGCTATGGTCGCATTCCAGCCAGGCCACTGAAAACTTCAGGTACCGGTGTTCCGTACACACCGAACGAAGATGAGAATATAATTAAAGGAATATTAACATCTATAAATTACCAGGAAGTCAGAAGCTTTATCCTGAATTCAGAAGATTTTTACAGGAAAACAGGATACTCAGGAGATGTAATAATCACAAACCCTAAAAGTTTAGAATACTCAGTAATTAGAGATAAATTATATCCAGGCATAATAAGCCTTCTTGCAATTAATAAGCGGAGAAAACTGCCTTTAAAAATTTTTGAAATAGGGCAGGTTGTTGTTTCCGGAAATCAGGAAAGCCATCTCTGTGTATTGTACAACAATTCGAAGGCAGCTTATTCAGACATTTATGCTGTGCTTGAATATTTGCTGGCAAGAACAATAAATGCCGGTGCAAAGGTGTTGCAGGGCAATTATAATGAAATTATATCAGGTAGAGGAGGAGATATTGTTTATGAAAACACAACACTGGGAATAATAGGAGAAATGGACCCCTCAATTCTGGTTGATTTCGGGATTCAAAATCCGGTAGCCTTTATGGAAATAAATCTTGACAAACTAAGAAACATTATAGAAAAATAACTTTCGTGGGTTAAGGCAAAATCCACATACTTATTATACAGTATAAATTAAGATGAATAAATAAGAATTTTAACCATATTGCAATTCCGTACCATGAAATCAGTTAATCTCCGCGGTGCAGTGATGCAATCATTTACATCCATCGGACCTATGCTGGATTTCATCGCGTTGTTTTCAATTATCTCTGCATATTCTGGTTCAATGCTTCCATTCGTCGTTATTTTTTCATTTCTGCTTTCCTATTTCACATTATATACAATATATTCCCTTTCCAGGATATATGTTACAAATGGCGGTTACTATTCATATGTGGGCAATGCACTTGGCAGGGGGGCAGGGTTTTTTGTTCTCCTGCTATATATTATATATTCTGTACTCACCGTTCCCAATATATCACTGTTCATTTCAGGATTTTCATATTCAATTCTGGAGCTGGCTGGCTTCACTGCTCCGGTTTTAAAGTATGTGCTCCTTCTTATATTTATAGGGACGGTTTACTATGTTGTATCAAGGGGGTTAAAAGTATCGATAACCTATACTCTAATTGCCGGTTTTCTTGAAATTGCCTTTATTATTTTAATGAGTATAATATTTATAATCTACCGCTCTCCAGGTTTTTCATTTTCCGGGATAAATTTTTCCTTTAATCCATTCTTCTTCGGCGTCATATTTGGCATACTGGCATTCTCAGGCGGTGGATCGAGTATATTTATTTCAGAACAGACTGCGAGTTCACATATAAACACTCCAAAGTCTTTATTTCTATCCTTTACAATATCCGGGATAATAATGGCAGTTTCGGCATTTGCATTGCTAATGTTCGCTGGATTTGCAGGCCTCCGTGCATATGAAAGCAACTCATTTTATATCACCGAGCTGGTACAGGCAAGGCTTGGAACGCCATTCCTGATATTATTCTCATTTTTTGGCATCATGAGTGCATTCAATTTAAGTGTGTCATACCTTAATGCATTTGTCCACATGGTGCCAAAGTTTTATCATGATTTTAATTTGAAAGGTGAATTTAACCGGAATAAGTTGATAGCAATTTTATCTGTGACTTCTGCTGGCATTGCTATATTCAGTGGATATTATGGGGGATTTTTCAATTCCTTTGTCATCATAGCTGGAATAATCAGTTTCGTTTATATTATAATACATATAATTTCCAACATATCATTGATAAAAATATTCAGGAGAAAAAAATTTTTTATGCCTGTCCTGTCATCTATAATTCTTACCATAGCTTTTATCCTTTCATTTTCAGGAAATACCGGTTATTATGCTGTGATTAATTACTTTTTAATAGGATTCATAATGATTTCTGCATTTATCGTAATACTGGTAAGAAAAATTATACCACGGTTTTATATGGCTATCAGGTTTGAATATTACGCCAGGATTAACGAACTTCCAGAACATGATAAATAAATGTTGCAGTATTATAAACAAAAGGCTAAGGCGTAAAATCGATGAAATGTATAATTTTGTCAATGAATAGTTACCAAATAAATACAAACAGTAATGCAGGCAGGCCAATAGCGACATACAGGAAAGTATAAGAGGACTTATGATCACAGAAAGATGCAAAATATTTTACAGTGTTCTGCGGTGTACCTGATTCATATATAAAGGGAAAATTAAAGCTATGCTATTGAATCTATACTAAATTCTGGCATATTAAAAATACTGAATTCTTAAATAAATAAGGTAAATTTTTATATTAAGATTTCATTATCGAAATTAATCTATGGAAATTACAGATCGATTTAAACAAAATATAGCCAGGCATCCAGAGGTACCAGTCCTGATTGCCCTGCTTGCCCTTTACATGTTCCTGTCCAATTTTTTTGTATGGTCACTGGCATTTCAGGACAATTACCTGAATGTATCGGGGGGAAGTGATCCCTACTTCAATTATTATATTGTTCAGTATATACTGAGTACCCATACGCAATTAACACACACCATTTTACTAAATTACCCTGTTGGCACATTTAATGCAAGGCCGCCTTTCTATCAGTGGAGCATTGTGTTTGCAGGATATATTCTATCTCCATTTGTTGGGGTCAAAATGGGCGCTTATTACGCTTTTATGGAATCTGATGCGTTTTACGGAGCGCTTTTAATCATACCTGTATATCTTATCACAAAACAGATATTCGGCAAGAAAGCAGGTTTATTCGCTGCTGTACTGTTTACCATAATGCCAGGAAACCTTACATCCGGAATACTTACAGATGGGAGGGCACATACACCTGAGCTTATATTCGCATTTTTATCCATATACTTCTTTGAAATGGCGGTTATTACTGCAAAGAAGAGGGTAATAATAAATAAACTTACAGACACAAGGTCATATTTCAGTTCAATTAAGAACTACTATGAAGAGAACAAGATAGCAACAATATATGCACTTATGTCTGCAGTTTCCCTTGGGGGGCTTATAGTATTCTGGCAGGGATTCCCGTATATAGAAGTTATACTGCTCATATACGTTGCTGTCCAGCTTCTTTATAATCTATTCACAAAGAAGCCAACAGGCTACCTCACATATATATCTACAATATATGTGGCTGCATCTTTTCCAATAGGCTTTTACTATTACGACGTGACTTTCATGATCCATGCATGGTTTTTGCCTCCCCTTGCAATGGGGTTGATGATTATTGGATTTGGCATATTAATTAATATAGTGGCAAGGCGTCCATGGATCATAACCATACCAGCACTTGTTCTGGTTACTATAGCGGGATTATTCGTTATAAGCAAAACCAATCCAGCAATACTCAAGGAACTGATAACGGGTGATGGGTACTTCGTAAAATCGAGGGTATATTCAACCATAGCTGAAGCAGCAGCCCCTGCACTTGGCCAGTATATATCAGATTTTGGCCCTGGACTTTTCCTTCTGGGAATAGCAGGTGTGCCATTCATAATTTATCGCTTCCTGAAAGAAAAGAAAGAAGCTACCTTACTGGTTATAATATTTGCTATATTCTCAATATTCATGAGCTTTGAGGCCGCAAGATTCAATATAACTGCAGCTCCAGCATATGCAATACTTGGCGGAGGCCTTATAATGTACTTTGTTGACAAAATAAGGCATAACGAATCAACAAAAAAGTCCAGGCATGTTTCAGGAAGAAAATCCCTGCGCAAGAATATAAGCGGAGTGACAATTGGATTTGCTGTTATAGTGGTTTTAATATTGATTATTCCTTCAGGCATGGGTGCATTTTCTGCAGCAGTACCTGAAAACAACGCTGCATCATACAATCATATACTAAATTCAACAGTTCCAAAGGGCATAAGGCCGAACAATCCATTCGGAAACTATGGACTGGCAATAGACAATAAAACACAGCCTATAGCAGCTTCTTTTAACTGGCTTGCAACGCAGAATACAAATCAATCAATAGAAAATCGCCCTGCATATGTTTCATGGTGGGATTATGGGTTCCAGGAGTTACAGCAAGGGCAACACCCCACAGTTGCTGATGATTTCCAGCAGGGTATAGCAAGTGCTGGGCAAATGCTACTGGCACAGAATCAAACACAGGAAATCTCTCTGTTCATTTCAAGGGTATTGCAGACTCCCGGCGGGTATTCCAACGGGCATTTCAATGCAAGCATAACTGCTACAATGCATAAATATTTTGGCGTCAATGAGACAAATACCATAGCAAATATGTACGGCAATCCATTGAATTCTTCTTACACACCGCTTCTATCAGAGACAGCATACGGAGGCCACCAGATAAATGTTACATCATCATATAATGCCAGACATGCACTTATAATGGGCCAACTTTCAACCAAATACAATTTATCAACACTGGTAAATGCCTATAGCGCATTGGAGAAAGTCACAGGATCTTCAATATCGTATATACAGGTAGACCATTCACTGTATCCATTTTCAGGTTCCAACCCTGGAATATTCTATGCACCTGCATATCTTACCGACACACCGTCTTATACCGCTGATGGTGAAGTTGTTCCTACAAATTACTATAATGTAGTAGCTGTTACAAACACAGGAGCTCAGTATACATTAAATAATCTGCCTACCGGTGTCACCGTAAGTAATTATCTTCTTAACTACACATCCGCATTTTACAATACCACCATATACAAAACAATATACGGATTCCCGGAATCCAACATAAACAATGTAACACATGTATACCCTGCATTCAATATGAGCAATTTTGAACTGGTATACTATGCATCAGAATATAATCCAGCTAAGGATGCAAATAATTCAACTCCTGGCTGGACCCTGATACCACTTCAGACTGCGTATAAATACCAGCAGGAGGGAAAGGGGACAGAGGTACTTCTTCCAGCCAGTTTGATAGGAAATGAAGATCCTATTATAAATTACTATCCCGGTGCAGTAATACACGGGCAGATAACGAATGCGAACGGTATCGGAATAGCCGGAGTTCATGTTACAATAGAAGACCAGTATGGAATTCCACATGAAGTTGTTACCACAAACAGCACAGGATATTACTCGATAACAGGATTGCCTGGAAATGATACACTTGTATATTCCACTGGTTCAGTGAATTCAGATACTCTTAACGGTACAAACGTAATAGGCACACAATCTGTTGCAGTTTCACAGAATCAGGGAAACAGAATAGGAAATTACAATATTACACAGAATATGCATATGGCAAGGAACTCAGTATATGGCTATGTAACAGTTGATAATGGGACGTCGCACGCTTCAATAAATTCCGGAACCATAACATTAACGAATTCTACATATGGAATAAATGTAACAGCGCCTATAACAAATGGCATGTACTCCTTGAGCAATGTTATACCATATGGATACAATGCAACAATAACCTCTAATGGAAAAACATACACAAACTTTACAACTTTACAGGTCACAGGCAAATCACAGCAATTAAGCAATCTTACAGTTAAAATGGATAGCATTAAGGTAACCGCATCTGTTAGCGGTTCAGGTCTCTCCGGGTATACCGCGTACTTAAACAGTACTTCGGGTAACTATCAGCTCACCGGGGTCACTTCATCCTCCGGAACATACACATTTGGGGTGTATCCCGGGACTTATAATATTACCATCAAAGCAAACGGAACAGAGGACAAATCAGTTGCAACAGTTTCTGGATGGGGCAAATCGAAGTCTGTATCGCTCACACCTGAGTTAACCGCAAAGGTTTCAGGTAATGCTACACCGTATGCTAAGATATCCTTCTACTTTGATGGTCAGATATCAGATTACAAGAATGTAACTGCAAATGCTAGCGGTGCCTATAATATATCGATGCCCTATGGCATTTATACTATATATTCCACCAATACATCAGGCGGCGTATTTGCTAAAACCATAAATGTAACAGGAAATGCTGTCCAGAATATTTCATATTCTCCAGCAGTAAAATATAAAATTAGTTCGACTATGAATACGACAAAGTACTACAGCGGTACATATGAAATATTAGCGGCAAATTCTACAGGCCAGCACTATACATTGCTGGATTACAACTATGCAAATTCGAGTATACCATATACAATATACCTGCCAAGCGCTAAATATTCATTTGCCGGAACAGGTACATACAATGGCAAAACAATGGCCGGTTTCAATATATCCACGACGGCAACTAGTGTAAACATCAACCTAACAGATTCAGACAGCCATTCAATATTGACTTCAACTAACAATACTATAGGATATGTAAGCCAGGGGATCATGCTGGTTTACAATAATTCAACACCGTACTACTATACAGAAATCTCGGGTGGAACTGGAAAAGTATATGGATATAATACCAGCACGGTTGGGATACAATCACCTTACTACTATAACAGTACTATTCCGATAAATAGCTCCATATATTATGCGAAGCAGAATATGGTTTCTGTATCAATGTCAGTGTATAATGATTCAAAACTCACAAACTATACCGGCACTATTACACTAACTGGTCTTTATAACACATACACTTTGAATATGACTAAGGGTGTTGCCAGCAAGGAAATTGCTATGGGTGTGTACTACACACAGGTATCAAATAACAGCGCATACATAGTTCCGGATCTCACAGGAACAGTTGTTAATAGTTCAGCTTCCCAGTCCTTTGTGAAGAATTCGAACCTGTATTTCACATTTAAGAATTCAAATACAACAATAACAGGCTCCGGAACGACACTGTTCAATTCAACGGGTGTTAATGTAGGCCTTAACCATCTGCCTGCAGGGACATACACACTGTATTCCGTAAACGCAACCCTTGTGAATATGACTACAATTACCCTTGACAAGAACACGAGTCTATCACCGGTATACCATACAGGGTATAATCTGAGCATAACAAACAACCTGAGTATATCGGCCGCATATCATATCAAAAATGGCTCAATGGAAATTACAACCAGTTCAAGCAAAAACCTGACAATTATGCTTCCAGATATTAATTTCACTATAACTTCAAGCGGGAACTTCACTAACTCTACCGGCGCATATACATATGTTAATACCAGTACACCTGCAAATAACGTTACACCTGGAGCAGCAGTCCATAACTTCAAAGTCAATCTAACTCCTAAAGAGGTATACGACAAAATATCAGGTAATGTCTATTTAAAAGGAACTAATGTATCGGGTGTTAACGTAATACTGACGAAAAACGGTAAGCAGATTGATAACACTACATCATCTTCTACTGGATTCAATTTAACAAAGTTGGTTCCCGGTACCTACGGACTATACGCTAACTACACTACTGCTGGAGGAAATGAATATGCCTATTTCCAGAATGTTACACTGCAGCCATTCAAAAATCTTACCTATAATATATCTCTGATGCCTGCATATAAAGTAACTCTGGGAGGTTTAAATAATACTAATTCCAGTGTTCCAACGCAGCTCACAGTTACCGGCGGATCTCCAATATCCCCATCTATGTATATAACATCCACAGGTGAATCAAACTCGATCATATTGCCGGGAAATGAGACCTATAACTTCACAATTACAAACACAACAGTTCAGAGTGGCATTACTGTTAATTACTCGGCTTCGCAGACAATATTCCTTAATAATACAGACAATAAACAATTAACGCTGCATAAAGACTATGTTTCAAGATATATACTTATGGACCCTTCAGTTACAGGATATATAGGCGAGAACGTTACAACAACAGTAAAGGTATACAATAAGGGAACTACAAATGACACACTGCATCTTTATTCAGGCAATTCAACATGGGCATTATCTTTCAGCCCGTATAATCTTACTGTACCTATGGGTGCAAACAAAACTGTGGTAGTTAATATTACTATCCCTATAGCTAAGGCAGGCAACAACACAGTAGATGTTATGGCATTAATAAACGGCACATCACACTATATAGGTAATATAACTGTTGATGTTGAAAAAGGTTCGAGCTATAATGTTTCATATTCTAAATATGCTGAAGTCAATGGAACATTAAATATGATACCTGTTACAATAAAGAATACAAATAACACAGCTTTAACAATAAATCTAGGCGTTATCAATTCATCGAAACTCTTATCAGATTACGATATTGTGGCATATGCAACCGAGAATGGAAAAAATGTTACAAACGTAACCCTATCAACCGGGCAATCAGTAACCATTTACATACTTGCATATGGCATAAATGGAAGAACACTGCATTCAGTACCTATAGAATTTGAAACAAATGCCACAATAAACGGTAAATTAACATACCAGAATGAAACTATTACACCTGTGCTCCCATCAGCTACTGTTGGAACAGGCTCATCCGGCGACCATATAATAAGTAATTATAATAAGAATCCAGCAATTACCATATATATTGGAATTGGAATCATAGTGGCTGCACTCCTTGCCGGCGTCATCGGTTCATCAATAAGATCCAGGAAAAAGAGGTAAAAATCAATGAGATATAAACTATTAATACTATTTTTAGCTGTATTCGCTTTAATAGCCTTATCAGGCACTGCAGCCTCGGGCAGCAATACCCATGGCAACTCACCTGAGACATCATCCAGTTCGTTCTCTCCGGGTATTTCCGTTCCAACCTATGTATATGAGAACGAAACTTTCTACCTGAATGTAACGGAATTCACTTCAGGATACCATAATTACTCACTATCAGCATATCTTGGCGCGGAAAACGATACAGGTTTATCACCCCTTTTCTATTATGGGCACTCTAAAACTGGAAATTTCTCCATACCGGTCACTGCTCCCTCAGAAATAGAAAATATACACGGATTTATAAATGCTACTGCAGTTAATTCTACAGGAAGCACTGTTAGCAGCGTTTCTAGCATATCACTTATAAATGTAAGTGCTCCTGTAATATTCAATTCAACCATCAAGAATACAGACCCGGTTCCGATCACAAACATAACTGTTACATATACCATATCCCATGGCACATCTTCTGTGGTTGCCGGGATAAGCCATATAAATGAAATAAAAAGCAATTCAACATATAAGGACAATATAACAGTTCCGGCATCTCTGGTATATAAGGGAAAAGACACACTTACAGTTACTACAAATAATCCTGTTATCACCATAGCAGGGAAAAGTACCACAACATTCTATTACGGCCAGTCACCTAATTACGACTGGGTGTATTATATCGCTGCTGTAGCTGTTGCGTTTTCTGTGTTTTTGATTGTTGCCAGTGGAAGAAGAAATACCGTGAAGGTACCGAAATGGAAAAGGTCTAAATCGTCCAGAAAATCAAAAAAACTGGAAAAAGCCAAATAATTTAAATAAGTGAGTGAAGGGTAATAAACTCTTTATCATATATGTTTTTTCTGCTAAATTTTACCGGCGTCCTCGATGTATCATATCTATCATCTATCAATGATATCCTGGCCGCTGAAAGGGCATTGTCATGTATTTTATGAGGCGTGCTTGTGTTTTCCTCATTTACTATGACCATGGGTGCTATGTTTTTTAACTGTTTTATTATTATATCTCTGTTAGGGCGATCACCGTTCCCTATCTTTATCATAATGTACCTGTAACTATAGTTTTTCACCACATCTAGAACATCATCCTTTACACCGCATATAGTGGGGCATTCCCAGGCTTCCATCAGTACATTATCTGCCATTACGGCTATTCCTGGCCTTGGCCCCGGGTCTATTCCAATTATAACTCTGGTAAACTGGCTTTTATTAAGGAGTACGGGCAAACTCCGCCTTATGCCTTCTGTAGCTGTGACAGCTTTTATCTGGCCGGGCAATGTAAACGGATCCTGTTCTGAACTAAGTATAACATTTATGTCGCCAGGTATAGAATAAAGGTCAGGTATGCTAAAAAATGGCAGATTCCATCTCTTCAATTCTTTTATAATATCATGGTAAAACTTGAAATCGTGAGTATATATTCCTACACGTGTCATTTATAATATTAAGTATTTCATTGCTAATAAATATTATTATTTAAATTTTTCAGATCTGTTTACAAAAAATAAATTGTATTTATTTTGGTTGTTCAGATGCTGCTATTTTATAACCCAGTACATTCGCAAATTGCATATCTTCCGGTGGAACTTTTATCATATGTCCAGGTGCTATAGTGTCTAATTTGTTTCCGATAAGTATCGATCCTCCTCCGACTGGAAGCAGTGCTGTAATCCTGTTCATGTCTTCCCTCAAGGTTTCCTCTACCTCGTTAACGATTCTAAGGGCTAATTGATCCAGAAGTGGTCCTGAAACATCTGGCCCGCCTATTTCATTTTGCTTAAAAACTATTTTCTCCCCTATGGCATCCCTGGCTACATCTGGGGGAACCACAAAACCTGTTTGCTTACCTATAACTTTGCTCATGCCTGAAACAACATCACCAATTCCCGCCTGTATACTGAAAGAGTCCTCTATGATCGGCTCCATATTTTTCAAATTAATTGTCAGGACATCGGTTGTTTTGAATCCTATATCTATAATTACGCCATTTCCATATTGTGTCTTTAATATTCCATGATTCAACGCATAAATGGCCGCACCTACCCCCTGGGGACGCATAACCAGTTTAGATATTTTAAAATCCTGTTCAGTTCCCTGTGCAGACTTTATCTTTAAAGTTTTTCCCTCAAGGAGTTTTGCAGCTTCCACTACTTCCCTATCGAAACTACCAAGCTGCACCCCACTGGAGAGTGTAACATCCGTTTTTTCTCCTTCATGCCCAATTCCACTTGTCCATAATGCTCCGGCTAAAAGCTGAATAGCATTCGGATCAGTAAGCCTTCCGTCTCCCTGTGGCTCTCTTAAATTAGTTCCCGTAGCATCCTCGCCGAAGATAAATGACTCACCGTCATTAACGGATATTACAGGTATATTACCTCCTATTCCCCAGTTACGTGATTCAGCGGGGGTCCATCTGGATGGAAATTTAGCCTTTTTATTTCCCTCCGTTACTAATTTGGTATCTCCATATCCCAAGTCAACTCCCAGTATTACCAATTTCTATCACCTCTGAAAAAATTCATAGAATATGATATATATTATATATTTAAATATTTGTCTAAATATGATAATTTTTTGATAATAACTAAATATATATGTCGTACAATGTCTTATTTTGTAGAATATATTCAAATAAATGATGATATATAGATTTTATAGCCATATTTTGCCAGAAATATGAAATATAAAATTATACCAACAGAAATATTGTATATTACTTTATTTGATAGATGTTATTTTATAATATAACTAGATTCTATATTAAAGCAATTCCGGTAAAAAAATAAATATGGATTTGCAATACACATTAACGGATAGGTGGCAGAGAAGCTATGCGTGAGACTGCAGATCTCATCTACTTGGGTCCAAATCCCAACCTATCCTATACTCTATTGAGTGCTAAAAGATTTATTATATAAAGAAACGAAGTAATTATTATAATTCATTTGAGCCCTTTGACCTTTATATCAAAATTCTTAGAACATAATGCACGACAACGGCTTAAATTTAATGCGAAAGCACCTCATGGTTTTTATACAAAAGGCAATTACAAAACTGCAATATAAGTTATCCAGAATTAAAATAAAAATAATTATGTAATTTAATTGAGCATCTTCACTCCTTTTATCATATAAGGACTATATAGTCGTTAGTTTGCGGGAGGACTATACCAATTATAGCACATATAATATTACGTCCATGAAATAAATAATAATAGTAGATTGTTAAAGAAAATAAGATTGTGTTTTAATTTACATACTCATATTAAGTTATATTTAATACCTTAATACATTAAGTCGGTTGCCGTGAGTTAAGACCCTATTTACGTATATATGCAATATATGATTTAACGCGCGAGGCAATATAATATCATACCTGAAAATATTATTTTGTAATTTCATTAACCTTTATGGACGTTATATCTTAAAAGGTCTATATAGACGTTAAGTCCCAGGATGTCTATACACATCGTGGAATATACGGATATAATGCACGCGGGAGAAAGGCGAAATATTAGAGTGGAATTTGATAAGTAGAATAAGGTATCTCATATTTTAGCAAATTACGATTTTCATTATCTCCATTAGTTTTTCTCCAAGTTCGCTGTTTGGTATCACCGTGAGATTGTATGTAATAGCCTTTAATCCAATTGCAGTATAATAATCCTTGTTACTTGAATGTAGATCAATTATCCTCACCCTCCTTGAAAGAGTTTTAAAACTAGGCACTTCTTTGAGTCCAGACATTACGATATATTATTTATGATTGTGAGGAATATTCTGGCTGATCTGTAAGGTATATTGAAAATCTCCAAAACTATCACAACCTTAACTATCTATCTGTGTACTTTCTTTTCCTATCATCAGGCGAAACAATATTATCTGTGATTTCCATAATCAATGAGATTTGCTGTGAGGGCATATCCCATTATTGTTTTTTTGTTAATAATGTTCGACATTTGTCCGATGTCTTATGAAATATGAGGCACATTAATTAAATTCATTATTAACCGGAGAGTTTATATTTACACATAATTACATACACAACCGTTCCAATGATTATGTTGTTATTAACATCAATATTATTTAATGTAAAGGATAATGGATCAATTAGAAATAAAAAGGCAATAGCAATATCAAAAAACTAAATTTTTTATGAAATATGGCTATCTATTGATTCCACTATATTTTTAAGTGCAACGGCGCTGTTGTGTTCAACATTCCTGGCAGAATATACAAATGTAACCTTAGTATGTTCTTTAACAAGTTCTTTTAGTTTTCCAATTTCCTCATTGCCTGACAGTTCTATAGTATACCGCTTAACAAATTCTTCCCATTTTTCATCCTCATGGTTAAACCATTTCCGCAGTTCCGTTGATGGGGCTATGTCTTTCATCCACAAATCTATATGTGCTTTCTCCTTTGAAATTCCCCTGGGCCATAATCTTTCAACCAGAACCCTGAAACCCTCCTCTGGAGTGTATTTATCATAAATCCTCTTTATGTATATCATTTATTAAAAATCCCGAGTGCATTAATAAGTTTATGGTATCCAGCTTCAATTGAATCTGGAAATAATTAACAATATGTTAAATAAAGGATTTGAATTATTATAGATATGACGCCAGCGGATAAAAAGCAAATTCTCCAGAAATCAGCAATATTATCCAATTTATCCTTAATTATTATATTCTTTGTTTACATAATTCTCTCTGAAATTCCATTCACAGTATATACCATACTTGTCATGGTTAGCATAATTATCATAAACAGCCTTCTATTCATGCATTTCAAGGATGCAATGCGCGACCAGGAATCTGATGAAAACATATTTCAGTATATTACAGATGACCTGAGCTGGAGATATGTAACATATCTTTCCATATTTTTCCTTGCAATGTTGATTGCACAGGGATATATAAAAATCGTAGATACCTATTCATATCTCGTTATATTGAATGCATTTATAATATTCATATGGTCTATCTCTGCCAATAATCCTATGGTAAACATTCTTGTCAGGAAATCAGAAAAACTCCAGGACATTTATTTAAACAATGAAGCAGCGGATCTATCAACCCAGATGGGTATAAAAGAGCCGGAAATTTACGTAATCAATACAAATGGGAGAATAGCCAATGCCTTTGAGATAAATAAAAGGGAATCCTATGTTTTTATAACCAGTTATTTGATGTCTATACTAAACCATGACGAGATTGTTGGGGTCCTGGCCCATGAACTTTCGCACATAAAACTGGGGCATAACCGTAAAACAACAATGGTTAATTTTGTTGTATTCATCATAATGCTGAACCTGATTTCACTGGCAATTACCTCCACAAATGCACTGTTATTTTATTTAACTCCTGTATTTATCATTATATTATTTTTATTTATCTTTCTTGTTTCTCCTGCCATAAAACGGCACAATGAAACTGAAGCAGACCTTAACGCCGTAAAATATGTGAATAAGGATTACCTCATTAACGGCTTAAGAAGAATAGCAGAAACAGACAAAATCCCGGAAAATGTAATGAGATCTTTGAGCCTGGACCACCCTTCCACCGAAAAAAGAATCAAACTCATAGAAAATAGTAAATCCTGAATTAGCATTTATTATATATGCTCAGGTTAATCATAGCGGATGCGGAACTCCAGACAGTTCCGGAAAAAATGGCAAAGGACAGATCAATAAGGAACATTGCAGAAAAAAACCATAAGAACCCAGCTGAAATGCTTCTAGATTCAAATTATATGCATACCACAATAGAAAAATTTTATCCAGGCGAATCCAACAGGAGAGGCAGGCCCGATATAATATACATATTTCTGGAAATGGCTATGGAATCCATATTAAATAAAAATAATATGCTGGATGTTTACGTCCATACAAGGGATAATTTCATAATACATATCAATAATCAAACAAAATTGCCGCGATCATACAATAGATTTCAGGGCTTGATGGAGGACCTTTTCAAAAAACGCTCTATCGAGTATAATGGCAATGAATTGCTTTCTATGGAAGAGGGGAAGATCATACCATTTCTAAAAAACCTCGATGGCAAAACAGTCGTACTTTCACCTGATGGCAAAGAATCTTCATTATCAGGAATAATCAACGATAATGATTTAAATGTTGTAATAGGTGGATTCTCCCAGGGTGATTTCATATCAGACCTCTATGGAAATTTCCCCTCATATAAAATATTCCGTGAAGAACTTACCATATGGTCTGTTGGCATGGAAATAATATCCCAGTATGAACGGTTTACTTCGTTGCTCGGATAATTCCGGAGTATTTCATGTTATTCTATTAAGATGGAATATTGCACGCTTCGAGTTCAGGCATAGGAAATGTTATTCCTGGTTTGACAATACGTCTACTTAAAAACCCTTATTACTGTAATAGAATTAATTAAATGGGGATAAATATGGTTAAACTTGGAAACAAGGAGGTTTCTAGCATTGGTCTGGGAACATATGGGATGGGAGGCAAGAATTCACCGGATTATAAAAATGACGCTAAAGAAGTAGAGGCTATAAAATACGCAATAACAAATGGGATAAATCTTATTGACACTGCAGAGTATTACGGACATGGGCATTCTGAGGAACTGGTAGGAAAAGCAATAAAGGATTTTGAAAGGGAAGATTTATTTATAATATCAAAGGTGTGGCCTGTTAATCTGCATTATAAGGACGTTATCAATTCTGCAAAAGAGTCATTAAAAAGATTGGATACAGATTATATTGATCTTTATCTTATACACTGGCCAAACCCAAAGATTCCTGTTAAGGAAACACTGGGTGCTATGGGCGAATTGCTGGACAGTCATTTAATAAGAAATATTGGAGTTAGCAATTTTGATATAGCCAACCTAACAGAAGCAATAGACCAGCTCAAACATGGAAAAATAATTGCAAACGAGGTAGAATATAATCTGGAGAATTATTATATAGAAGATGATTTAATCCCGTTCTGCGAGAAAAATAACATTAAAATAATAGGCTATTCCCCACTGAACCAGGGCCGCATAAGCAGTAAAATAAACCATGTTGCAAAATCACTTGGCATGTCCAGTATACAGTGTACCCTCGGATACCTGAAGAAAAAATCTATACCTATACCTAAAGCATCCAGTATTTCACATATTAATGAACTGGTAGAATGCATGAATATTGATCTGGATGAAAATGAATATAACAGAATTAAGGAAGCTGTAAGAAGATAATTTAGTTCATTCAAGAATTTTCTGGATTTTATTTAAATGTAACCACATTTGTCATATTTTTATTTTGATTTAAAACCCGTAATAGTATAATGAGAAATATCTGGATCAGTTCAGTATTTATTTTATCTACTGCATAAACTTCCTGCCATAGCATTTCCTGTATACACCTTACAAAAATATAAACGCAGGGTATTATCAAGGAATGGTACAGAAGATAAAAAATAAAATATATAAAGATAGAAAAAACAAAAAGAATAAATTTATAGTAATAATACCATATGGATTTCAATGGCACGAATGCACACAAGAAAGAGAGGAAAATCAAGATCCACGAGACTCGTACTGGCTGAGAAGCCCTCATGGATGCAGAATGATGATGAAATAAAGGAAGAAATATTAAAATTCAGAAAGGATGGCTTATCAAATTCTATGATAGGCATTAAACTCAGGGATCAGTATGCTGTACCGGGTGTCAGGCCTGTTCTTCATCAGAAAATGGGAAAAATACTTGAAGAAAACGGCATTAAGGATGAGATACCTGAAGATCTGGCTTTTCTTCTGAAAAGATACAAGAATGTTTCACAGCATCTGGCTCTGAATAAGAAAGATATAAGCAATAAAAGGGGAAGCCAGCTTATAATGTCCAAAATTTTACGCCTTATGAGATATTACAAGCGTACAGGCAGATTGCCCGCAGACTGGTCCCTGAAAAGAGCCCTATGATTTATGACATTTTAGGGGACTCTCTCTTTAATATTTTACACCAGGCAGGTGAAAAACTTAAGGAAGAAAAGTATGTCCGTGTACTCGCACATTATGACGGTGATGGTGTCAGTTCATCAATAATACTTCTTAAAGCGCTGGAGCGCCTGGATATAAAGTACCATTTATCATATATAAAAAACCTTGACAATGAAGGTTTCAGGTCACTGTATGAGGAAGAAGCAGACTCGTTAAATATCATTGTTGATGCCGGTTCCTCCCAGATTCCAGCTATAGCAGACCATTCAAATTTTATAATTCTGGACCACCATTTTTACAATAAAACGGAAACATCCTGCATAAATATAAATGCCCGGGATTTTGGCATCAATGGCACAAGGGATGCCTGTGGGGCTACAATGGCATACATATTTGCACTTGCACTTGATGAAAACAACCGGGACTTATTCCCATTTTTTATGTCCGGCGTAATGGCAGACAAACAGGATATAGGCGGGCTTTCTGGCCTGAATAAAGATCTTTACAGTGAATATAATTCATATAAAACCCATCACACACTCAATCTTGAGGGCACAATTTCCGATGCAATTACATATTCAATAGACCCTTTCTTTGATGGCCTTACCGGACATCCAGATGAAGTTAAAAAATTTCTTGAAAGCAATGGAATAGATCCGGATAAAAATATTATTGATCTGACAACAGATGAGAATAAAGCACTTGGAAACAGGCTTGCATTGAAAATACTTGAAAACAACGTTGGTTCTGATGCAATAAAATATCTTGAGGGGGATGTTCTTTATTTTGACAATTTAGGATTCTCATCCAAAGAATTGAATTCAATTATAGATGGCAATGCAAGAATAGGTTTGCAATCCCTGCCGGTTCAGTATTTTCTGGGAGATAACAGCGCAGGAAATGATATGGTGGCCAATGTAAAAATATTCAAGACAAAGTTGATCGATTACATATACAGGGCAAAATCAGATTTGAAGGAGGAAAAATACCTCCGCTATTTTTATGCACCGGAATCTGAAATGGCCGGTCCTATAGCCGGGGCAATAGCTCTCTACACAGTAAAGCCAGATAAGCCTGTAATTGGATTTAACAGCGGCACAGACGACGTCAAAATATCATCCAGGGGATCACGATACTCAGTCAGCAGGGGATTAAACCTTTCTGAAGTAATGAAAACCGCATGCGCTGCTGCCGGAGGCTCCGGTGGCGGGCATGACATTGCAGCAGGTGGAGTAATTCCAAAGGGCAGGGAGAAACAATTTCTGGACGCTGCCAATGAAATGATAAAATCACAGATTAAGATATTTTAAGCTTTAATTGCGTTGTTTCCATATTTAACTTATGTTTCAGTACAATTTTACTTGATGAATATTTTTCCGGAATTATCACATATATCATCAATTAATCCACTTTTTAATAATTATCCGGGCAATTCTATCTATTATTCTAAAAGCTTATATAGGCTGATAGGTTATTATTAGTTGGGTAGTTTTATGTCGGTTTATAATGCAGTTGTTTTAAGATCAATAAAAAGAAACATGTCGAGAGTTAAGAATAAAAAGTTACCTACAATAGCAGGCCATAAGCTATTGTATGAATGCAACTTAAGATGCAAAATGTGTCCGTTCTGGAGGAGGCCAGATAGCAAACTTCTGTCTATGGAACAGGAAATAGCAATGATGGAAAAACTGAAAGAGGGTGGAGTGTCATACCTTGGATTTGAGGGCGGTGAGCCCCTTCTTAGAAATGATACCCCGGAAATATTGAAAGAAAGCCACAAGAGATTTCATACATCCATGGTAACAAATGGATGGCGCCTTGAGAAGAAAATAAATGAAATACACACTTCTTTAGATTTCCTTTTTGTCTCTATTGATGGAAGCAAAGAGGTGCACGATACCATGAGGGGAATGCAGGGTTCATTTGAGCATGCAGTAAGGGGAATCAATGCATCAAAACATATGGTACCAGTTGCCATGAGTTCAACAATTACAAGAGAAAACATAGATAGCATAGGAGATATACTTGATCTAGGTGATAAGTTAGAAGTCCCGATAAATTTTCAGATAGAATATGACTATTCAACAGCAGAGAAAATATCACCCGAAAAGGAAAAACTCCTTGGCGCTCTGAATATGCTTATTGATAGGAAGAAAGCCGATGGCCCTATAATGAATACTGTACAGTATTTTGAGGCAATAAGGGATTCCTGGTTTTACGGATATAAATGGGAATGCAGGCCATGGCTTACCATAAACATTGACCCGGAGGGCAGGGTTGTGACCCCATGCTATATCATCAACGAATATTCAGGATCTGATTATGTATGGAACATAGACATTAAAAAGATGTGGAACACATTTGACTGGGAACCCTACAGAACCTGCAATAAATGTGCATTATCATGTTACCTTGAACCTTCCCTGTTTAAATGGACAAGGCCGGCAATGGTAAAAAGCAGAATAATAGATGCCACTATAGATTACATAAAATTCAGTGCGTCAAAGAGAAATTTTTAAACTATTTATAAGCCGCCGACGGGATTAACATTAAAAGGTTAAAGCTATAAGCTAAAAATACCTAAATTATTTTTTTTCTTTATATACTCACGATCCGGTTTTTGTAATATAAAAATACAATTATATAATCGCATGATTATTTTATAGTTTTAAGCCAGGTTAAAATTTAACCCTTGAGTTATAAAAAATATGGCCATAATTGCAACTTTTAATCTTGCCTTAATTTTCATACCCTATAATGCCATTTTACAAGGCAATTTTACAAGGCAAAGTCATTTACTGGTATAACTACACCCTAAAAGTAAGTCATGCTCCAAAATCATAAAGGAAACCTGTTATTTTTTTCCAGGTTATCTGCCAATTTTAACATACATAAAACAACTCATGCAGAAATCTTAACCTTTACCTCTTGATTCACAATTATATAATAATAGGAAAGCAGCCGCCGCCATGTTAGATATTT
Organism: Ferroplasma acidiphilum; assembly: GCF_002078355.1. Lineage (NCBI taxonomy): Archaea > Methanobacteriati > Thermoplasmatota > Thermoplasmata > Thermoplasmatales > Ferroplasmaceae > Ferroplasma > Ferroplasma acidiphilum. The sequence continues at coordinate 209,234 of NZ_CP015363.1, forward strand.
CATAAAGGATCCAGAGAAAAAAATCTCCATATAGCAATCCCCTATATCCCTCTCTCTTGCGTCAAGCAAATGCGAAAATGCAAAAAATAAGCAAAATCCATTGAAATTATTATGTTTAAAATTTCGTAAATGCAAAAAAATGCGAAAATAAAAGAGATTAACTTCCCCTTAAGAAATACATACAGAAACCGGCATAAACCTGGATTTCACCCAATGGTATATAATTGACATGGAGATAATTCCAACCCTCCACAATATTTTGGTTATATACAGTTATTTAAGGTATGAGGTATTTTTCTATCTACCTTTCTATAAAATATTCAGTTAAACTTATAGTCATGGTTTTCAAAATAAAGCAACCTTGGTTGGGATTATCATTTTCTATGTTAGATTATCCAAAAAAATTTAGCAGGGAGAACTAAAATTGACCTACCTGAGCTTAAGAATGGGATTGAATGTATAAGGTAAATCATGCTATCAAATCATATAATAAAATATACTCTGTAATCTCAAATCTATGAAATCTATTCTATTTACTATTTCATCAAGCTCTTTGTTTTCCTTTGCTATTTCATTTATACCCCTTGACATGTTTTCTTTGAGCTTTTCCCTATCTTTCCTTATATTGTTACAGAGAGCATTCTCAGGAACCATAAAGTTATGGAATTCATTGCTGACTGCACGTTTGCCTGCCTCTGATTCGTCAATGCCTGCTTCCTCCATGATTTTTGACATGGCATCCTCAACTTCCTCTTTCCACCCGTCACTCAGTCTTTTAATAAATAAGAGAATCAGAATATATTTGTAATCCACAGATGTCCGTACTAGATCTGCAGCATTATCCATCAATTTAACCAGATCATTTTTTGTAATTTTGCGAAAACAGTCAACTGCCATAGAACTCTAAAGTATCAGTGCACTCTTATATTTGGAGTATACTATACGTGGTATGTGTCATTAAGAATTTATATGATTTAGATATTGTCTCCATTGTTGGACTCAAATTGTACTGTAACATGATTGACACCGTATTTTGACAGTATTCTTTCGATGTCTTTCCTCACGGAATCAAGTTCACCTATCTGCATCTGAGAAGGTATACTCATATGCAGGGTGGCCACTCTCTGGTGCTGGCATATGTCCCAGATGTGCAGATGATGTACACTTGGAAACTCCTTCCTAATCATCTCTTCAACCTCTTTGACACTGACGGAAGAGCCTTCGAGCAGTATGTTAACGTTTCTCCTGAACATATTGCGGTTTCCGTATAGTATTATGAAGAGAACAATGTAGCTCCCCAGGTAGTCAAGATACTGGCTGAAGAAGTAGAACGGCAGTAGCGAGAATGCCAGTACTATAATCATTATTGCAAGGTCCTGCAGTGTATGAATGAACATAATCCTGAAGTTGGACTTTTCGTCATGTTCAATAGTAACTCCTGCCACTATCAGCAACGGAATGGCTATTATAGCCGATAAGGCGGTGCTGCCACTTGAGATTGGAATGCCGTGTATCAGCAATTCCGTTGTGAGTATTGCAGAATATGCTGAGATTGCAATGAACAGTGTGATAATCGTGATATTCAGCAGTGCCTCGACTCTATGGAAACCGTATGAGTGAAATTCATCCGTAGGTTTATTCGAAATTCGGTTAACCAGGAAAATCATTGATATCGACAAGGCGTCTACCAGACGGTCGGATACCACGGAAAGGGATAGTGGATTATCGGACTCCAGGTAAGAATAGAGGAACAAACCGAGAATAATCCAATATAATAAAGCAGTGATAACATTGTTCTCCGACCTGCTCCACTTAATTTTGGACAGTTTTTTAGTGTAATGTTGAGACACTTCTATTCATCCTCTTCATATTAATTTTCCTGTTTCTCAATCTCCTTTCCTCTTTTTTCTTTATCCCATCCATAAACCTGTTCCTGAATTCCGTTTATTTCTAAGGCTGTTTACTGTTCCCATTATCTCTTTCCTCTATAATTTTTTTTACTCATCGATAACCAGTGCTTGGTCACCTACCAGCCTTTTCAATTTTTCATTCTTTCTGGTATTCATTATCTCCAGATCTGCCGGCTCCATAGAATCCCGTTTTCCCAGATTCTATAAATTTATCCCTCCATTTATAGAAGTTGGCTCCTAATACTCCCATGCCTCCTGCATAGCTCTGCTATACTATTAGTTGTAAATGATTCTATTACTATTCTACCTTTTCATCTGATGTAAATTTCTCCATTATATCACTTCCTCATATTCCACTTGGTAACTGTCCAAATAATAAAGGGTATGCACCACTACACATTAAAATTAAGGAGTTATTTATATACCCCCTGATCTATTTTTTGTTGTCCGAAAAAGAACTCTTTGCCGGACATGTGTTTGCAGGGCATACACCTGTACAGTTGGTGACCGGCTGAGTTGCTGCATCATTTGATGATATCTTTTCCCCTATCCTTATTGTAGTATCTGCAACGCACATTCAGGCAGGTTACAGACTAGACTTCACATGGCTTGCCCATGAGAGGCAATAACGAGGAGGTATCTTAATAAATGTAAATCGGGACGCTGCCAAAAGTTAATTCCGCTTAATACATATGACTTGTCATGAATGCAAATGCGCAGCCTTGGATTCTATCGAAATTGAATAAAGCAGAAAAACGAACGAAATGACTGCGATGATAAACCCAATGGACATAGTGAAAGAGAAAGTATTATTCTGGAAGTTAGAAAATATGAATTCGAGACCGCTTAATCCAGCAAGTAAAATCGAGATTGATGCTATTGCACTTACGACCATCGATTTATAGTCCCCCAGCATCAGGGTCATCATAAATATCATTAATGACAACAGTCCAATAAGAACGCCAATCATCATATGAACCATAAGTTCAGGAATTGAAAACATAATATCCATCATTCCATACATCGGAAAGGCATTGTTATATGAAGGATAGACTGCAAAGAGATTCATCCACATTCCGATTATGAACTGCACTGCAAGAAGAGATAATTCAGCCACTATGGCTATGGACAAGAAGTGAGTGCCCTGCCCATTGAATTGAAACACGTGTCCTCTAGACGTCATGATTTTACCTGTATATTCCAATATCCGAGAGAACTATTAAAGCTTTCCTAAAATGCTATGGCAATTACATTCCGTTAGGTGAATAATTGTATGCCTCTCTGGATCATTGCCTCAAAGTTCATAATTTCCTCTAAGCGGCCTGAATATTTCTTGACGCCTGAGCCGCATTCATCATCTGATCGTTGTATGGAGTATCGCTCAGATTGTCCTCAAGTATCATTCTTGTTCCATCAGCTACGAGTTTATTAACAGTGCTCACTGTCATACCAGGTTTCCTGAAATGTTCTCTCCGCTTTGCAAATACAGCGGAGATCCCATCCGAACCAAAGACAGTTTTCACGTAGATCGGGTTGTCCAGGTTCTGGAACAGGGCAAGCTGGACACCGCTCTGTGCCAGAACATGCCCTGTTGCTGTATTGCCATTTCGTTTCCTCACATTCCTCCTGATCTTCCTGAAGAACCTCTCCATGCCGTTGTTCGTCCTTGGCATGGTTCCATCTGCGTTGTTTGCAAACAGCATGATTTCACGCTCATGGTACCTTTCAATGATGTGTTTCGCAGCCCTGATTATGTGAGGAGCTATGTTCTCATGAAGGTATACTTCCATCTCCCCTATGACCGTGTTGCACTGATCGTGAATGGATGCATCATCCGGAATGTCATCCGACAGATTGCCCTTTTCCGGGATCCGGAAGGCAAATCGAAGCTTCTGGAAGAGCATGTTCACCTCGGAGAGTTTCTTTGCAGTTTCCACTATGCTCTGATCGGTTACTATGCGGCCTATGTATTTCCTTGCACTGCTGATCAGTTCCATGGATTCTTCGCCTGCTGCCTTTTCTGAAAGCTCAGATAAGAGCTTTCCCGCTTCTTTCAGTGAAGTGAAGAAGTTCAGGTGGTTCAGGGAGAACGGGAATCCATAGCCTGAACTACCGTTAACCGAAAGAACCGGTTCAATTATTCTCCTTATGGCCATGATCTCCATCTTTCCCCGGTCGGAACAGAACCCGTTTTCTATCTCTTCCAGTGTATTCTGATCGTAATCAGGCATTGATCTCAGAATGGATTTCAATGCCGATTTTATCCCCTTCCTGTTTATCTTGAGACCGAGATTGTTATGCATGTCCACCATCAGACCCTTTCCAAGGTCTCTGAGAAAGTGCATCAAGCAGATCCTTATGGGCATTCCATGGAAGACCTCTGCAAGGGCGGTGAGTATGCCCGATCTCATATCGGATATGGATCCTGATGGCGATCCGAATCTTTCCTTCACCTTCATCAGGATGTCCTTGATGTTCTCATATGATTCCGAGGCGTATTTCTCCGCATGGAGAGTGAAATTAGATATCGAATCCCTTACAACGACGATCATGTCAAACTTCGAATCCGTCGTTCCGTCTATCTGCAACACATAATTATGCATGGCACCCTTCAGCTTTTTCCAGCTTTCCTCATGAATCCTGGATAATATGCGGAGTGCCATGTTCGTCACATTCCTTGCATGGCTCCCGCTTATTCCCCTCATCCCGCCCTGTTCGGATATTTCCGAGCAGCTAAGTCCATGGATGAACCTGCCCATGGAGGCCTCAATCATGATGTCATTGGCGTATATGCAGTGTGGATTAACGATGGACTTCAGCCTTTCGGATCTGAACATTGTTCCATGTCTTCTGCATCCCATGATTTTATGGACTGCGGTGAACTCGCCCATCTCCCATGATCTGATCGTCCTCCTCTCCGTCTTGTATTCCACAAGACGGGAATGGCACTGAGGGCAGACAGTGCGATCCGTCCGGAATATGATCTCCGAGATCATTTCAGCCTCAGGAAGGTCTTCTTCAGCTTGAGATCGTTCTCTATCATGATCTTTGTTATTGGCCATGAATCATACTCGATCCCGATCTTCTTCAGGATCGAATCTATATCCTCCTGGCTTATCTTCTTGTCCAGGAGCCTTTTGATATAGGGCAGTATGTCCTCCAGTTTGATCTCATTCTTCGAATGCAGGTCCTTTCCAAGGTATCCAACATACTTCTGCACAACCTTTCCTTTCACACGCTTTTCGTCAACAAGGCTGTAATAGGTATTTCCATCCTTTCTTGTTACTTTTTTAGGTCTCACTGTCATGTGGACTGTAATTACATCCCACAATATAAATGTTTCGGTACGCCGTATTTTACGCAAGAAATGATACAAAACATTGCTATTCATCTAACGGAATATAATTGCCATAGCTAAAATGCTATGCCGGACATTGACTGTCTGTGCTGTATATAGTATTTATACCAGTAATTAACATGTCAGAATTCTATGTTTTAACAGATTTTATTGATTGAAACAGTTTATCTGTATATGGATTGTCTTTTATTCTGCTGTTTATTATCATATCAGTGCCCTTTTCAACAAGCTGTATAATCTTTTATGTGTCATTCCATTATTCCTGTATGGCATAATGTGCTTTGCCAGTACTGAAGCAATATTGTTGTTTCCAAATACTGCCTTTACATAATCCTTATTCTCTATTGGTGTGTCCCCTCTAAATTTGGACACTTATGATGATATGGTTAGATTAATAAAATCATTTATTTTGCTGTATCTCCATAGGCGAACCTTATCATCATATTTTTACAGTATATCCGTGTGATTTTTACTGGGTTACTAGGTAAATTATGTTCTGGGAATGGTTAATCCCTATCTTCGTATATCTGCCAATAATCGCGAATATAGCACACTTTTGGGATATTATAATATTTTTATATATTCTCAATTATAACCGTCCTAAATTAAGTGGAATAGATCATACTCCCTCCTTTTATTATCAATATCCGGTGATACAAGCCTCAATTCCAATCCATTCCTGAACCCTACAATCTTAGAGTTGAACGTTTCCTCTTTTATTACAGTATAATCGGCATTCTTCCTGAGCCTTGAAACAAAGTTAATATTATTCTCCTTTAATTCCTTAAGCCTGTCATAGCTATAGTACCCTAAATCAAATGTTAAAACAGTATTGCCAGACATGTATTCGTTTATATGCCATAACAGATCATCAAATACTTTGGAATCATTTACATTTGCAGGTGTTATTATTGCCTTCAATGGCAATGCATAGTGATTTGTTTTAGCTGCAATATGGATCTTTATCCCATTTCTCCTTTTCTCCCTCTGGTATATGCCGGAACCATTAACCATTGTTTCTATAAATGTAGAATCTATTGCCAGAATACTGTATAGTTTGTCAAGATAATCATGGTATATATCATACCTGTGTGCCTTTATGAATGTGTTTAAAAGGCTGTAGAATACCTTCTCAGATATAGTGTATGGCCTTTTATTGTTGAGCTTTGACAGCTGTGATTTGCTTATTCCATTGTTATATGCTATATCTGTAAGGTCATTCTTTTTAATTATCCCTTTTGCTAATATGGATAGATGTGCTGACAGGTTAAACTTCTTAGAATAGCTGTCTATGCCTATTCCTTCAACCTTTGATTCCCTTGATATTTTATTGCAGTGTTTTTTAAGAATTTTATTGACATGCTTGAACATGATTATAAATTAAGGCTCTTCGCACTTTCGTATGGGTAAATAAAAATGATAGACCGCAGAGAGGCTTCATTTATTGGGTTTTATCGCTCATCATAAAAGACTGGTCTCGCTGGGCATCCGCTAACTCCCACTGACCTTAAAAAACCGGCTTTCCTTGTTATCCCATTGATGGGGACCCACATGAAAGTGGGAAGAACCTAAATTAAATCATAGAATAAATATGATACGGTCATACATAATGGTTAAATACTGGAAACTGGTATGTTATTATTGGAATTGTTTTTGAGATTATTGGTATCATAGCTTTTTTATTGGCAGGTAATGCACCAGAACTATTTCTAGCAAGGGCTATGCAGGGTTTAGCAAGTGGTGCAATATCTGGTCCAGCAGGTGCATTATTATTTCATTATCGTGGAAAAACAGGTGCAATCCTAACATCTTTTTCAACATCATCAGGAATCGCGGTGGGGCCATTACTTGGCGGTTTTATGGCTGAATATTTACCTTTCCCTTTAAAACTGGTATATATTATCTCATTAATAATTACTATAATTCCTTTTATTTTTATTATTCCTGTAATAAATAGATTCAGAATAGATAACAATCATAATGTTTTTAAATTCCATTTTCCAAAACTGGATATGGAAGCAAAGAATTTATTTATATTAAGTGCAGCCACAGCATCTATTGCCTGGTCTATTACCGTATTTTATTTGTCTTTGTCACCGTTTTATATTATAGAGTTATTGAACATTTCAAATATAGCAATAACAGGTTTATTAGTATTTTTGATGTTAGTAATATCTTCAATAATGCAGATTTTATCAATGAAAATTAATATATTTAATTCTTTAACTATTGGGATAATTTCTATTATTATTGGCATTATCCTCATTATTGTATCATTGCCGTTTAAATCTATATTAATTTTTAGTGCAGCAACAATCACGATTGGAATAGGGGGCGGATTTGCCTTTACAGGAGCTACCAGGGGAATCAGGACAATTGCACCTCCATTAAGAATGGGTAATGTTTTATCAAATTATTATATGATACTTTATTTCTGTATGGGATTTTCTGATATTATTCTAGGACTTATAGATAATATGTTAGGATTATTCAATGGGATTTTATATTATGGTTCCAGTTTAATAATTATTTCATTAGTAATTATAATATTTCTATATAGGCATAGAATGAAAATAATTATAGATTAATATCGTTTTATATTAGATTTTTATTATATAAATATTATTGATTTTTATTTCTCACCATTCCTGGATTCTTCTTTGAATCTCTTCAGCAGCTCCGGATCCTTTAAAATTTCTTCCAGGATTTCCTCAATCATTTTATTTTTGAATCCTTCCGGGGCTTTTTCCAGGATGCTCTTGGTCATTCCAGGTATAACAGAGGAGCTTTTCAGTGTGGACACAATATTGTTTTCCTTATCCTTGTATTCCAGGGCCAGCTTCTCATTGAATGGCATAAAGCAATTTGTGCAGTATAATGCAGTTGAAGCGTTTAAATGGTCGCATCTCGGGCATTTCTTAGGCTTTTCCTCTATTATCCGATCCTCATCTACATGTATTCCATAGGCTTTTAGGATCGCATTATCCTGGCCCCTTCCAGACAAATGCACATATATTGCAGTCATCTGGCTACCATGCACCCATCCCATTTGATTCTCACGTGGTGCTTCCGGAACTTTAGAAGCCAGCATTGAGGCCCTGGTATGCCTGAACAGATGCGGATATATCCTTTTCTCTATTCCTGCACGCCTTCTCACATTAATAAATAATCTTCTGATAGCAGTATATTGCAGCTGCTTATGCATGGTAGTACCCTGCAGGCCGGTAAAAAGGTATTCATCCCTGCCATCCTTGGTTTTTAAGTAATCCCTCAGGTAAGCGATTGAATCTCCTATTATCCTTACACTGCGGTTTCCCGTCTTTCCATGCACATGCAATAATGCACCGTATTCATCATAAACAACATCTTTTATCCTCAGGTCCAGTATTTCCCCTATCCTGCACCCTGAATCGTATGGAATGGAGATAATTGCCTTATCCCTGGCATTGTTGCAGTTGTTAATCATTTCATCTATATCTGCCCTGGTAATAAGATCCATCTTCTTGTCATGGCTTGGCTTCCGGCTAACTTTAAGATTTGCCATATAATCGGGTAGTGTGCCAAATTTCCATCTGTAGAACCGTTTCATCACGTTTTCATAATCAATTAAAGTCTGGTCCGTGTATTTTTTCTTGAAGTCCAGGAGCATTGTTATAATTGCCCTCTTGTCCGGGTTAAGGAACTTATCCTGAAGATTGTTGTAAATAATCCTTAGCTTTGTCAAATAGAATAATTCCCTGAAACCTGTTATGCCTGTTATCTTGACTTCATCAACAAAATCTAATATTGCATTCCTGGCTTCTGCGTTTATCTTCCCTAATCTTGTATGCTCTGATTTTATATCCCTTTCTACCCCATATATTGCCATTACTTTGCTATTGATACAGAGGGATTTAACCTTTTAGCAGTAAGCCGCCGACGGGATTCGGTCCCGCGACCTCGTGCTTACCAAGCACGCGCTCTACCAGGCTGAGCTACGACGGCATTAAAGGTTAATGTTTAGTATGTATAAATTATTTTTGAATTTCACCGGATAAGTATTAGTACCATCTTATTGTTTTCACCGGTCTCAAACATGCCGTAGATGCAATTCCATTAATAAACTGTGTTGAAAGCTATCCATAAATAATTTTAATTGCTAATCAATCTGCAATAGAAGCTAGAAAATAAAGTGCATTATTTTATCGATATGAGCGTAATAGCTTTTTCAGGACATGCTTTAACACAATCTCCGCAGGAATGGCATAGTGCCGGGTCAATAACATACGCCTGTTTGCCACCATGTGCCCTGGCTTTCAATTTTCCAACCAGTGACATATTCTTTTTGTCTTCATCCTTCAGAGGTATTAATTCAAAAACATTGTATGGGCAAATAGAAACACATTCGCCCTTTGCTTCGCAACTGTTTCTGTTTATTGACGGTATCACCAATCCGGTTGTTTTGCAGTTTTCATTAATGTTGTTTGCCATTTGCAGCATCCTTTTCCATATCTATGCTACCTGCGTAAATATATATTTCTTTTTGCCTGTTATGATTACATATCGCCCAGAATGATATGCCACACTAAATGCCAGGCCATTTACAATTCGCAAAAAAGTATATGGATAACACATTTTGTTACCCCCCAGCAGGCTTAATAAAGTGTTAAATACTTATTATCAATAATAATTATACATGATTAGCCAGGACATAGAAGCAGACAATATTAAACGCCAATGGATAGATTTCTTCGACCGTTATGACTATAATGATCAGATTAACAAACTCAGAAGCGACTATCCGGATATAAAATCACTATACATTTCATATAACGATTTATCAGGCTATAGCACCGATTTTATTGAAGGGCTGATGAAGGACCCATATTATTATCTTACAATTGGAGAATTTTATATAAAGGAAACATTGGGAATTACATACAATAAGGTCAGGAGGATAAATATCAGATTGGTAAATGTCCCTGAAATTATTGGTATAAAATATGATATACGCAATGTAAGGAGCAGCAATGTAAATTCATATATCTCAATCAACGGAATAATAAGGAAAAATACAGAGGTATTGCCAAGGCTCCAGAATGCAGCATTCAAATGCCCCGCATGTGGCGAACTTACCATAGTCCCGGAAGACATACAGAAACTTTTTGAGCCTACAGCATGCCAGGCATGCGGATGGAACAAGGGAAAGCTAAAGCTTATCCCAGAGGAATCAGAATTTGTTGATACACAGAAACTTGAGATACAGGAAAATCCGGATACAATAGATAGCACTTCACAGCCACAGAGGATTACACTGATAATAGAAGATGACATTACTGGAAAGATATACCCCGGTGACAGGGTAACCGTATATGGAATACTGAAGGCAGATGAAAAACATATTGGAAATACAATGCTGACTGAATATAATATATATTTAAATGTAAATAATTTCAAGAAAGAAACCAGAGATTTTGAAGAAATTAAAATTAACGATGAGGACGAAAAAAAGATAAAGGAACTGGCAAGGGAGCCAAACATCATAGACCGGCTGGCAAAATCTATAGCACCATCAATATACGGTTTAGACGTTATTAAAAAATCACTTGTATTACAGCTTTTTGGTGGCGTCAGGAAGGTAATGAAAGATGGAACTCATATAAGGGGGGATATACATATACTCATGATAGGAGACCCGGGTACCGCCAAATCACAGCTTTTAAGGTATATGACTTTCATCTCACCGAGAAGTGTATTTGCTTTCGGGAAAGGTTCAAGTGCAGCAGGATTGACAGCAGCTGCAGTAAGGGATGATTTTGGTGAGGGCAGATGGACGCTTGAGGCAGGTGCCCTTGTTCTTGCAGATAACGGTTTCGCGGCAATAGACGAACTTGACAAAATGGATAAAAACGATACTGCATCTATGCATGAAGCCATGGAGCAGCAATCTGTTACCATATCAAAGGCAGGCATAATGGCTACCCTTAAATCAAGATGCTCTATACTTGCGGCTGCCAATCCCAGATTTGGAAGGTATGACCCCATGAAAACCATAGCTGAACAGACAGAATTCCCACCACCCTTGCTTTCCAGGTTTGATATAATTTTTAAATTAATCGATACGCCTAACAGGGAAATAGATGACAAACTGGCAGAACATGTACTTAAAACTAACCGGCTCGGAGAGATATACAGGAGTCTGGAAAACAACAATCTTGAGATCGATATACCTGATGAGGAGAATTTCATAGCAGAACTGGACAAAGACCTGATAAGAAAATATGTGTCATATGCCAAAAATAGAGTGTTCCCAAGGTTGAGTGATGAAGCCATAAGCATATTGAAGGAAGAGTATGTAAAAACCCGTGCAAGTGGCATAGACTCTGTGCCCATCACCGCAAGGCAGCTTGAATCAACAATAAGGCTTGCAGAGGCAGCGGCAAAGGCAAGGCTCTCACCTATTATCACCGTTGAAGATGCACTGCTTGCCAAGGGAGTTGTTGATTACTACCTTAAGGAAGTATCGGCTATGAACGGTCAGGTGGATATTGATATACTTAACACAGGAATAAGTACAAAACAGAGGACCGAACTTGAAGTAATTCTGTCCGTGATTAAGGAAGCTAAAGAAAACAGTGGGGATCAGAAAAAGGCACCGGAAATTGAAACAGTAATAGAGATGTTAAAGCAAAAAGGAATCAGCAGGGAACGGGCTGAAACAGACCTGGCAAGGCTAAAAAGTGATGGGTTTATCTATGAGCCTTCAAATAAAAGGGTAGATGTGATCTGAGTGAATAATATAAATATGAAAATACTCAATATAAACGGGGAGGTCATGCTGGCCGCCGCTGATAGTGAGCTTATCAATAAAGACCTACGGGAGGGAAAGCTTCATCTGAAAATTAAGCCGGAGTTTTATGGAGAAATGAAAGTATCAGAGGAGACATTTCTTTCCTCCCTTGATATATGCACCATAGCAAACCTTGTAGGTGAACATGTGGTAAATGCAGCTATTGATGCAAATTATATTGAAAAGGATAACATAATAAAAATTGCCGGGGTTCCACATGCACAGCTTGCAAAAATTGTGTAATGCTATTGTGCACAGGGCTCCTGAATATAATGGTAAAGGATATATATAGTTAAATAATAGGGAATAACTTACACTTAACAGGATGGTAATATGGCTGATAACAAAAAAGATAATGAAAATTTTCAGTATATTGTTCGAATTGCGAATAAGGATATAAGAGGAGAGAGAAGGATGGACCTTGGTCTGGCCGATATTAACGGTGTAGGCGAAAGGCTTGCAAATATTCTTATTAAGAAACTTAATCTGGATCGTAACAGGCAGATAGGAGACCTGTCTGAGGATGAGGTTCTCGAAATCCGGAAATATGTTGAAAGCAAGGAATATGAAGGAATGCCTGTATGGCTTTTAAATCACAGGAAAGATGTAGCAACCGGGAAGAATTTTAACCTTTTATCCAACGATCTTATTCTTAAGATTAATGATGATATAAACCTGATGAAAAAAATGAGGTCATATCGCGGGCTCAGGCACGAGCAGGGGCACAAGGTAAGGGGCCAGAGGACACGTTCGAATGGCAGGCATGGATTATCAATGGGTGTTATCAGAAAAAGGCAGGAACAGAAAAAATAAGGTGATATAATGGGAGATCAAAAATTTCAGAGAAAAAGATATTCAACCCCAAGGCATCCCTGGGAAAAAGAGAGAATAGACAGTGAAAGGCAGGTTGTAGCAAAATATGGATTAAAAAATAAAAGAGAATTATGGAAGGCTGAAGCTATATTATCTTCCTACAGGGCTCAGGCAAGAACTCTTCAGGCAAAGGTCAGGTATAACGATCCTATTGCTGAGAAGCAGTTCCAGCTTTTACTGAAAAAGCTGGATAAGTTAAGCCTTTTAAGTGAGGGCGCAACGCTTGATGATATACTTGCGTTAAACATAGAAAATATTCTGGATAGAAGGCTTCAAACACTGGTATACCAGTTAAACATGGCTACAACCATGAAGCAGGCCAGGCAACTTATTACCCACGGGCATATTAAGGTGGGAGACCATATTGTAACAATACCCAGCATTGCAGTTTTGAAAGGTCAGGAAGACAGTATTACATACAGTGAAAAATCACCCTTTTCAGACGATAAGCATCCCATAAGGCTTATACTGGCTGGAATACAGGAAAAGGAAGACAAGGAAGAACCGGAAAAAGCAAGCAAAGGTGAAGCTCAATGAATAAAATTGGAATTGCACATATATACGCATCCCAGAATAATACTATAATACTGATAACGGATCAGACCGGATCAGAAACAATAGCAAAATCCACCGGAGGCATGGTGGTAAAGAACGATAGAGAAGAATCAAGCCCATATGCGGCAATGAAAGCATCAGATATCATTACAGAGAAACTCAGGGAAAAGGAAATTACAGATTTGATTATAAGGGTCAGGGCTCCTGGTGGAAGCAGATCAAGAATACCGGGTCCAGGCGCACAATCAGCTATAAGGGCACTTTCCAGGGCAGGATTCAAGATTTTGAGAATTGAGGAAGTAACGCCCACACCACACGATGGAACCAAGAAGAAAGGCGGTAAGAGAGGAAGGAGAGTTTAAGCATGATGAAAATTCTGGAACTAAAGGATAATTTTATACGTTTTTCCATTGATGGGATTACACCTGCAATTGCTAATTCTATACGCCGTACATTAATAAATGACATCCCGAAATTAGCTATTGAAAACGTTATCTACCATCATGGAGAGATAAGGGACGCAGACGGAAACGTATATGATTCCTCACTTCCATTATTTGATGAAATACTGGCATCGAGGATTGGCCTTATTCCATTAAAAACAGACCTTTCAATGAATTTCAGGGATGAGTGCTCATGTGGCGGCAAGGGTTGTGACCTCTGCACTGTAACATACTCAATTAACAAACTGGGGCCTGGAATGGTTTACTCATCCGATATTATGCCTGTCAACAATCCGGAACTAACTGTAACAGACCCATTAATACCCATTGTAGAACTTAAAAAGAACCAGGCCATGCTTGTAACATGTGAAGCTATACTTGGCAGAGGAAAAGAACATGCAAAGTGGCAGGCAACATCGGGCGTTTCCTACAAATATCACAGGAATTTCCACGTCAATAAGGCTGCACTGGATAACTGGCAATTCTATAAGGACACATGCCCGAAGTCTGTTTTAAGTGAAAACGATACTACAATATTATTTACAGATGATATACCATGCAGTTATCTTTCACAGTTAATGGAGAGGGATGGCGTAGTTGTAGAGGAAGACAGTACAAAATTTATTTTTAAATTTGAAACAGATGGCTCATTAAAAGCTTCTGACGTTTTAAGCTATGCATTGCATAGACTTGAAAATAGATTTACAGCCCTTATGGAAAGCTTATCAGATTAAAATTTTTTTTTAAAAATTATATTATAATATAAATAACATATGAACCAGTGCTGGATATGATTCATAGGCCACGTATATTCCTACAAGTATAATTATTATGGAAAATACTTTTCTTAATGTTCCTTTTCTGCCTCCAAGGTTTACAGATAATTTTGTTCCAAGATACCCGCCGAATATTCCACCTATTACATATACTATTGCAACAAGGAAAAGTACATCGCCTATCATGCCACTGCTAATAAACTGAAGCCCGGGGGCTACTATGGAGTATCTAATTGCAGTTACAATGCCAAATGTGCCCACTGCAAGTAGGGATGTTCCTATTGCCATGTTTATTTTAATTTTTGATGATGCCAGGAGGCCAGGGACTATTAAAAATCCACCCCCTATGCCGAAGAATCCGGATGCAAACCCAACTATCAACGAATACCCGGATACCTTGCCGTAGTTTGTTTGTTTTGCCAGTTCTTTGCAGTCCTCATTGGGTACGGCTCTGCATTTGCTGATGTACATATAAATGCCAATAATAATCATAAGCATTGAAAAGAAGAATAAAAGCTCCCCACCTTTTATAATGAGGCCTATGGTTGACCCTACTAACACTCCTACGATTCCAACCAGGGCAAATACTCCTCCAAGCTTAATATTTGCATTTTTCCTTCTAAGATGCTGTGCAAAATTTATGTACGCTGTAATTCCTACAGCCAGAGCTGTTGTTCCTATTGCCAGATGTGGGTGATTTATACCTACAAAATATATGAAAAGAGGAACAGCAAGTATTGACCCGCCTCCACCTATAAGTCCCAGGCTAAATCCCACTGCGATTCCGGATATAATTGCAAGTATATACTGGATTAATGTTACGTCTATCATTATATCAGAACATTATTACATATTACTATAAATATATATTCATAATTCAACGTAATTATTCATAATAATGTAAAATTATAAAATAAATCCATATTTATGAATTATTAATTTTCATGAAGGAGTGTACTCAGGCGATATAATGCCTTTCCGGCATTTGAATTGTCTATAATTATCCATATTTCAGTATCCAGCCTGTATATATTTGTAAATTTAATTCCATATGTCATCAGATAATCGGTTATTAGAAGGGTAAGCCCTGGAGTGAATGATGACTGTTTGGGGAGTATTATTTTGATCAATGCAATCTTGCTCTGCTGATTCCCTGTATTTGCTATGCATATGTATATGTTTGACTCTTTCATAACCAAGATAGAGTTTTCCGGGATTTTTTTGATATCATCAAAATAAAGTATACTGTATTCATATTCTATTGTGAGAGAAGACCTCTTAAGTATTTCGAGGTCATCAGTATACTCTGGCTTTTCAGTTTTCATATTTGCAAGAACCTTCACAATGGTATTGAATTTTACATTTTTTCCCGTCATAGCCTCAACTTTATCCTTTATATTTTCAGCTATTTTGGTATAATTGCATAAACCACTTGAAATTGCCATTGAATAGATAAGACTATTTGATACTATCACTTTTACCGAATCAGATACTTTTGCCATAAATCTTCATTATATTCATGTATAAATTCATTGCCATTGAAAATATACACATATGTGCTATTTTATGATTAACAGATATTGAGGCATAAGTCCTGAATACATTATTAATCCAGCAGAGCCTGTGTAACAGTTTAGGAACGCTTATGTGTTCCGTCTAAGCATGGCAGAAGCAAAAGGCATATAAATTTATTAACACCGCATATTTTTATAATAATAAGCATAAAATTAATTAAATGCTATATAATAGATGAAAGTACCGGTGTGTAAATGAAAATAGGAATTATAGCTAGAATCAATTGCCATTCATGCATAAAAATTGCAAGACGCATAATAGAGTTGATTCCGGAATCTTGGGAATTGGTGCTTGAAGATAAACTTGCAAAAGCCTTAAACATGAAGGGTGTTAATTTCAAAGACATTGATGCCGATATAATAATTGTAGTAGGGGGTGACGGAACAATTCTCCGGACTGCACAACTTTCCAGAGGAAAAATACTGGGGATTAATGTGGGCGGATTGGGATTCCTCTCTGAAGTCGAAATCGGCAATATTGAAGAATCAATATATAATCTAATTAAGGGAAATTACAAGACATATGAAGTAATGAAATTAAATGTGTATGTAAACGACCAGCTTTTTGGGAAAGGCATAAATGATGTTGTCATACATACAGCAAGAATATCAAAGATAAGGAAATTTAGCGTTTATATTAACGACCGCTTTATGGAAAACACAAGTGCAGATGGTGTTATAGTGGCAACACCTATCGGGTCGACATCATATTCATATAGTGCTGGCGGCCCTATACTGATACCTTCATTGAAGGCGATGGTTATATCTTATATTGCACCATTTGGTTCAAGGCTCAGGCCTATTGTGTGCCCTGATGATAGCAAGATAACAATAAAAATTATTGGTAGGTTCAGTTCTCTGGTAATAATAGATGGCCAGAGGGAAGCCGTTGTGAACGGAAATGATCGTATAGATATCAGGGTTTCAGATGAAAGACTGACATTTATAGAGCTAAAAAATTCATTCTATGACAGGTTAAGGGAGAAACTGATTAAAGATGTGGTCAATTAGAGAAAGAACGTTGAAGATGATTATGGAAGCATCCCGGGATGCACTTCCGAACGAATTTGGAGCCCTTCTAAGGGCAGAACACCAGATAATATATGAAATAGCACTGGTTCCGGGGTCTATCAATGGCCCTGTACATGTAATATTCAGAACATATACCATGCCACTTGATTTTTCATATGTTGGCTCAGTACATTCGCATCCATCAGGCAATACACATCCATCAGATGCTGACCTGCATATGTTCTCCAACACCGGCCCTGTTCATATAATAGTGGGTTATCCATATAATATGAATAACTTTTCAGCATATACGAGAAATGGAGACCCGTTAAAACTCAATATCATTTAATATTTATATCGCAATATTCCGCAATAACCCCCGAATTGCTTTATTATATCGCCAGATTCTGTGTAATCGCTAATAACATGAATGTTTATTCCTGTTGCCTCATTGAGAAGTTTTCTGGTTTCAGGGTCTTTAAATTTTGATTCAGATATAAGAATATCCTCGACCATATTCATTCTGGAATATTTAACAAGTTCATCATATCCATATATGCTTAACCCTGTTTTATTTAAATTAATGAGAAAATTCTCTATAAGCTTTTCATCTGCAGCCAGCCTGGCACCTTTTAAAATATCACCTGATTTTTTATCAGCCATAAATTCATATATGCCACGTTTCCCATTATCAGTTTCCGGAAAATCGTGCAGTGCTATTCCATTGAAAAACGGGTCATCCATTATTTTTTTGTATAACTTTGTGTGTTCAAATCCTGGGCCAAGTATGATTATTGATGCAGGGTTTTTTATGTTTTTTATAGATGCAATTATTTCTTTATAATATCCCGGATCTTCACCATTTGAACCATAATCCTTCCCTGATTTTTTAGAAGATATATCTGCTATTTCCTGGATGCCATATGATTTCATCAAGGCTATGATGCACGATTCATCATCCAGTGAAACAAACACTATACTGTTTTTATAATAATTTTCTACAGCTTCGTCAAGAAATGCCCTTTCTCCAGAATCCAGGGTCTTTATAATAGTTATTTCATCATCTACGCCTATCATTACGGATTGATGGCTGCCGGAATTTTCACCTTCCAGTATTTCACCGAGAATTTTGAGATTATCCGTATAGGGAAGAAAATCTATTTTTTCAACGTTTAACTTTATATTTATTTTCTTCCTTTCTGTGGCTTTTGATCTATTTAAATCGGCATTCTGTTCCTGGCGCCTGAAAACCGATGTAATAATCTGATCGCCCCTGTCAAGTATATTCTTTAAATACCATAAATCATCTATAGTATTTATCATAAGAACCAATTTTGATTCTTTAGGGTTATCTTCTATTATTTTCAATAACACCTAATTTCATATTTGATTAAAAAATTTAACCTTTTATTATATTGTTGAGCTGTGACAATATTCTGGAATAATGGGAACCTTCCCAGTAATATTTTCCGCATCCAGGACAAAATTTAACAGTGTCATATCTGGATTTTACAAGATCATAGCCGGGCCCCATTGTTTCAGTTTTAACAGTCTGAAGTATAGTATTGCATTCTGGGCATCTTGAGAAAAACAATTCACGATCAGGTGGAAACATAGTTACTACCTGCTTTAATTGCTCCTTAAAATCAGGGCTGTCAAGGAATATGGAATTGCTATACCTTTTATAAAACTCGTAATCCCTTGTGAGCAGTATAAGGTTTTCCTCCTTGCATTTTTTAAGTATATCATTATCGGAATGGCACTGCGGATAACCTGTATCATATCCCATTATCCTCATCCATTTGCATGTCCTGCCAAGCATATGGTCAGCCATAAATTTATTCATCTCTCCACCGTGGCGATATATCATTTTTTATCCCTGCAAGGTCAAGCACCCTTGCCACTACAAAATTCAAAAGGTCTTCCACGCTTGATGGCTTATTGTAGTATCCGGGAACAGCCGGTGCTACTATCACATTATTCATTGACAGTTTCAGCATGTTCTCAAGCATTATCGTGCTGAATGGCATTTCTCTTGGCACCACTATAAATCTACGTCTTTCTTTCATAGCTACTGTAGCCACTCTCGTTATAAGTGTATCTGATATGCCTGCTGAAATTTTAGCCAGGGTAGATGAAGAACAGGGGATCACTACAAATGTATCAAAGAGAAAGCTCCCTGAGCTAATTCTAGCAGCTATATCTGAATCGTGATAATAATAATCTGCAAGGCTTTTAATATAATCTATAGAATAGTCTGATTCAAGTTTCATAACCTTCTTTGCACTTTCTGACATTACCAGGTGAATTTCCATATCTTTTATGTTTTCAAGAAATTTTACTCCCAGGGCAGTTCCGGATGCTCCAGTTATTCCCACCACAATCTTTTTCATAGCTTATAAATATGGTTTAGTTGGATATTACTTTTTCCTGTTAAACACATAATACAGAGCTATCATGCCTGCAATTATTGCAACAAATATTCCAACATACAGATATTGAGTAGATAAGGGCTTAACTACTGGTTTAGAGAATGAAAATCCTGGATAAGCACCTGCATTTAATGCCTCGATGTCTGTATATCCCTTAACCTGCGAAGACATGTTTTTCGTTTCATTGAAAGCCAGGGTCATATTTTTTAATGTAGGTGTTCCTATGCCTGATAATGCATTTATAAACTGAAGCCCGTAGGGATTCATCCCTGTATAGCTTAGATCATAAACTATTAAACACTGGGTTGATGTATTGAAACTGTATTTCACATAGTGCGTGTTGTCTATTACAGATGAAAAGAAAGCCGTCCAGTTTGAATCTGATATAGATTCATTTGTACCATTATAATTATAACTGATTGACGGCAGAGATGTGGGGGCAGCTGGCAATGTTACAGGGGATGCTGAGGAGGCAAATGGAGCCATAACCATAACAAGTGAAATTATAACTATGATAGCTGGAAGATACTTTTTCATTTATCCTGTATATTAATTTAGGTTTAAAATCTTTTTCTTTAGCATGCAGTTAAATTTTAATTTTTTATGAAAATAATGTCATTAAGTTTTTAAACGAGGATTAATTTCAAGAAGTATATGGAATATCCTATAAAGAAATTACTTACAGTCACATTAATTTTTATACTCGTTATTTCATCACTTGCAATTCTGGATACAGCCCAGAATCCTGTAATTAGTCCTGTAAACAATTCTGATAATAAAAATTCCACATCTCAAACTATAATGGCTTACGTACCTACTGGCCTCAAATCATACGTAGGAAACCAGCTAAATTCAACAGGCATTCCATACAGTTATTATGGGAATCTCCTGAATGTCAACGATTCAACGCAGAAGGGCACAATATCCTATGTTTTCAGTGAGCTTAACCGCACACTAGGTATAACATATTTTACATTCAATAATTCTAATGATTTCATTCCGTATATTCAAAATCCATCCTATCAGGCCAGGCCATATTTACCATCAAATATCTACAATGCATATGATATAAATTATACACATAATGAGGGTTATTATGGAAATAATACTACAATAGTTATTGTTGACGCCTACGGAGACCCGACACTTAACTATGATGTTAGTGTTTTCGACAATAAAACCGGGTTGCCTCCAATAAATCTTACAGTAACAACCCCTGAAGGCGCAATAACATCTACAAATTCCCAGTGGGCTTCTGAAACAGCTATTGATGTAGAGTGGGCACATGCTATAGCACCTGGTGCCAAAATAGACCTGGTACTGTCACCGGGTTCAGGATCAAGGCTTCTTGATTCTGTGGCTTATGCCGTTACCCACAAATTAGGAAATATAATTTCTATCAGCTGGGGAGAGGCAGAAAGTGATCTCTCACCTCATACTCTAACGAGCCTTAACAATATTTATGAACAGGCAGCCGCGAATAACATTACTGTGGTGGCTGCATCAGGCGATCAAGGTGCAAATGATGGTACTTCCCATCTTGCAGTAAATTTCCCGGCATCGGATCCATATGTCCTTGGAGTAGGGGGAACAACGTTAAATCAAATCTCAAGTGGTCAGTATACACAGACTGCCTGGGGTGACATAGTTAACGGAAAAGAAGAGGGAAGTGGAGGAGGTTTTTCCTCCTATTTCACCACTCCATATTACCAGGTAGCCCCAAATTATACGGAGTCCTACAGAGGAGTACCTGATGTTGCTCTCGATGCCAATCCAAACACAGGTGTACTGGTGGTTGTTGATGGCGCAACATCCGTTCTTGGTGGAACCAGTATTTCTACTCCTATGTGGGCAGGGATAATTGCAATAATGGACCAGTACTACGGGAAATCTCTTGGGCTAGTTAATCCACTCTTTTATAAAATTTCTGAAACAAAGTATTATAAAAATGCATTTACCCCGATAACATCTGGAAGTAATGCAGGATACAGCGCAGGACCGGGATGGAATCCTGTCACAGGGCTGGGAACACCAAAGGTAAGCAACCTTATAAACGATACTGGCAAAATTATGAATGGATACGGAACTGTGGCTGTTTTCAATAACACTTCATATGCCACCGATATATCTGCCAGTATTAACGTTCCAGGAAATAATGTGGAGCAATTCAATGGAAGCACCTATTATTACCTTGGATTCTACGAAAATCAAACTAATTATATAAAATTCGGAATTTCAACAAATTCTACAGGTTATTATTATAAGTACAGTATTTATGATAATGGAACAGAAACCCGGGGAATCCTACCCGGGGCTCCATCTGCCTACATTGGAATAAAAATTTCCGGGGCAGAAATTTACTTTACAGTTAACAATTCAACTGTGAAAGAATTAAATGTTCCAGTATCGTTTTCAGGTGATTACCATGCTGTTGCAGGTGCACAGCAGGATAATGCAAAAATCAATTTTGTGAATATTTCTAAGGCAACATACAGCAACATAGACATTACCAATGCTACAGGCAGGATAAACTATACTGGAATATACACATCAGGCTATAGCAATATGGGGACTGATTATAGCAATATAACATTTTCATACAACTCTTCAGCGAAATCACTCACCGCATACATGGGAAAGGAAGTAAATAAACAAATATATGGAAAAGCAGGCGCTGTACACATCCTGTATAGCATAACTTTTGGGAAAAACTCCACACTAAAATTCAGCCTGAGCAATGGGAATTCTGCAACTTATGCGGTAAATGGAAGCACCAAATTCAATCCTGTTTCTCTATCAGGGGGATATTACAATATATCAGCAACTGAATCCAGTGGCGTTACTTTTTATAGAGAAATACACGTTCCCACCATAAGGGTTGTTAGCGTAACCATAAGCTCAAGCCCATCCTATTATTCTCCACAGTATACGCTCATTGTGGACCATTACTTTGGATACACATCCAGTTCAAAAACTATAGATGTTTACGAACTTTCCGGCAACAATAACGCGACCATTAATTCTACCGGCTACTTCACAGCAAATGCCAGTGCCAGTACTATAGGCTTTTTAACACTTAAGCCCGAGAAAGTACTGGTGGACGTTTTTGTCTCAAATGGGAATGCTACTGTAACGCTGAACGGGGTTAAAACTAACAGCATAGGGGGCTATCATTTTCTATACGTTACTCCGGACACTACATATATTAATGCAACAGATACAGGATATACATCCCAAAACCAGAGCATGAACTTAACACCCGGACAGAATATCCACATTTCCCTTGTTTTATCCCCCAAAAACTCAAGCTTCAAAGCAGTTCAAGGCACTGTTGAGAACGTTCAATATGGATACGGGCTCAGCAATGTTAATATTACATCAGATGGAAAGACAATAGGGTATACAAATAGTTCCGGCCAGTTTGTATTATTTTTAAATGGAACAACAAATGCAACATTCCATGAATATCTGTATGTTAATAATACTACATCCATATCTCCCGGTTCTTCTCCTGTTGTTTACATGAGCCCGGCAAGTGTATCTGTTCTGGTTATTAATTTCAAAATCACATATTCGCTTCCACTTGGATTTTATTATGCCTTCGTATCCTGGGATAAATATCCATCCACCAACTTTGCAGAATACGTTGTTGCCTATTCCAACAACTCATTAATGTTAAATCCCCACACAGAAGTAATATCCTCAAGGGGCACTAATTTCGGTTTCATTCCTGGTTTAACGCCCGGAAAAACATACTATGTGATTGTAGATGCATATACTCCCAGTGGATCATTCGTTTCATCCAATGAAGTTGCAGTACACTATACAATCATATCATATCTGATAACCCTGTTGATCTTTGCGGGTATAGTGGCATATATCGTTTTTATAATACTATTCTTTATACGGAGAAAAAAGAGAAAAAAGATGAATGAAGAGGAATACGATTACTTCCAATATTAAAAAATTATTCTATTTCTTTCAGTATTTCATTTCTTGCTGTATCCATATTTTTTAATTTTTCATATCCTGTTTCAATAGACCTTGTTCTTAGCCCGCAATCCGGATTTACCCTTACCAGTTCAGGAGGCATTATGTTTAAAGTATAATTTATTCTATCTTTAATTAGCCTGACAGGTTCTATATAGTCAATATGTACATCTGTTACTCCAAGCCCTATGAATTTTTTCTTTGTGTTCAACTGCTGGAAATACTTCAATTCTTCATAGCCTGGCCTTGCAGCATCGGATGTCCCCGGTTCCAGTTTATCCCTGTTCGCGAACTCAAGGTTAAGCCCATCTATTTTTATATCATTCATAACATCATATAGGAGCCTGTAATCGGTACTATAGCACACATGAATGGTAAACTCACAGTTATCTATCCCTTCTACAGATTTATTAAGCGAATCTACCACTATATTCATCTCATCAGGATGGGTGGTTGTAGCAGGTTCGTCAAGCTGTATTTCCAGCTTTCTTCCAGGATATTTTGAATCCCAGAGTTTTTTCAGTGTTTTCATTTCACTGTTGAGAAGTGTTGCAAATGCCATTGCGGTTTCGTATCTGTCACTGTAATGTTCATTGAATGACCAGTCCATCATGGTATACGGCCCTGTCACAGGTATTTTTATATTATCATATCCCTTTGAGAGAAGATATTCCAGTTCATCAGAGTGGAAAGATTCCTTAATTGAAATATCCTCCACTATGCTGCCTTTTTTATAATACCTGTTGTCAAATGACCTCACAGGCCCATAGAATTTTATTCCGTCAACTCTATTTGCCTGATGTTCATACATTTCCCAGCGGAACATCTCTCCGCCCACGCCTATATTATCTAACCCTGCATGCCTGAAAAGGTCTATTGTTTCCTCTGTAGCTTTTTCTGATAATTTATAATATTCCTCAGTTCCATATATTTTGTGAAATACGGTACTGAGGTATTTTGGCTTCCTGAAACTTCCTATTTCCTGAGATATTAAATATTTCCCCATTTTATTCACCTATTTTTGACATAAGGTCAAGTTTTCTATCTGCAATGAGTCTTGGCAGGAAATCAAAATATTCCCTGTGGCTAACTATTATCCTGTCAGCATCAAGTGACTCTACCGTTCTGTTTATTTCATTAACATTTTCCAATCTGGTATTGGAGCCATCAATGAGCTTGACACCAGGAACCTTTGAATTTTCCTTTGAAATTTTGAAATTCTCCGGACTGTAATCAGCAATTATAGAGTACAGGTTTCCCTTTATATTGTTTTTGTACAGCTTTCCTGTTGTCACTAACTTTATTTTAAAATCGCCCAGTAAAGAAAGATCAAGGATATCTGATTTTTCATATGGAAGTGGATCGTAAAGTACAAGGTCTTTTAAGCCAAATTCCTTAAGTATGTTAGCATAAACACCTTCTATTTTTTCCTGGAATATGCCATACGGTATACTGCTCCTTGACATTTTATAGAATGAAAGGGGCGATGGAAGAAAAGCATTAAATCCATTTCCATTGTTAACATATAATGGGAGTGGCGGGTTCTCATTCAAAGGAGAAAAATCCTTAGGGTCTATTGAAATACCTGATATATTATTAATTACCGGCATTCTATAGAAGCTATTTGTCTCTTTAAATCTCGTAAGTGGCCCGAGGTCTATGCCATCAACTATTAGCGATACTGGCCTGAGTATATCATACCAGTTGAACAGTGGATCTGTATGCTCAATGCTGCCCTCCTTCAATAAATCGTAAAACATTGCTTTCTCAGATTCTATATTCTCGTTTAATGTAGCATCAGGAATCTTTCCCTTCTCCCATCTGCCAATGTGCAATCTTAATTCATTGGTTTTCGGGTAAATACCATAAACTAATTTATCTATCTGCATGGTGGTTTATAGTCCGATGTTAATAAAACATTTTTGTCAAATATATGATTTTCAGTAATACCATTAAATGTTATTATAATGTTTTAATCAACAACATTTTCTTTTAATTCCATGTAAGGCTCCTCATCGCTTATGCCTATCCTGGCATTCAGTGGAAGTACCATCTGTTCTTCCCCATGTCCAAATGGTGCACCATACAGTGACGGTTTATTTATCTCATTCATAAATTTCTGTACCACATCTTCTATGGATGGCATTGGCTCTTCCTTGTCAAATATAGCTTTGAAATCTCCGAATACAAACCCGTTAAACTGTTCAACAATATGTGCAAGTTTCATGCTGAAGAAATAGCGGTCAATATCTCCTGAAGTTACGTCCGTGTCTTCAATGAAAAATATCCTGTTTGTTGTTTCCGGGATATAATTGGTGCCCAGCAGTGATGCTACCAGTGAAATATTTGTGCCCATGGAATACCCTTCTGTTTTCCCAGGAATGATGTATTTTATTAAACGGTCTCTGTATATATTTATCTCATCGGATTTTCCTGAAAGGATTCCAAGGAATTCCTTAAATGAAGGTTTTGATATATCATCAACATCGGATGCAACCATTGGCCCATGGAATGTGATTAAATTGGAATTCCTGTTTATAGCCAGATGGAGTGCTGTAATATCGCTGTATCCCATGAATATCTTCGGGTTTTCCCTTATGGCTTCATAATCCAGCAATGATAGTATATGTATGCTCCCGTAACCGCCCCTTGCACAGAATATGGCTTTTACATTGTCATCACGGAAGGCTGACATTAATTCCTCTGCCCGGTCCTTGGCAGGTGCTGCAAGATCGTTTCTCTGGTTGAGCTTCTTTATATTTTTGCCCACTGTTACCTTATATCCAAGCTTTTTAAGTTTTGATATTCCCCTTGACAGTTTTATCATGTCCGGTGCACTTGCCGGTGCAATAACCCTTATTTCATCCCCCGGCTGCAATTTTGGTGGCTTTACCCTATTTTCCATTATCAAACTCCTCCTTTATTTTGTTTAAGCGCTGTTTATCCTGCATGATCTTCAGTATAGCGGAGGAAGCAGCACGTATAGCAATTATAAGATTTTCTCCTGCTCTGGCTGGATTAGCAGCTTCCCTGAACTGGTCTGAATGCCCCGGGAGCCCTGTTCCAATTTTCAGGTCAATATGCCCGGTGGGAACCGCAAGGCTGACATTTGCTTCATCGGTGCTTCCACTAGCACTCTCATCACTATCATCTATATTGAATGCATCAATGCCAATTTTCTCCAGTTCATCATAAAGTACACCATCTATAACACGGTTTGCCTTATACTCTGTGTACATTGGCATCAAATCCTTTATCTCAAGTGTGGTGCCATAGCCATCTGAAATCCCCTTTGCCAGTTTTTTAATTTTCTCTATGAATTCAACCAGAAATGAGGAATCGCTGGACCTCAGGTCAACCTCCATTGCTGCCCTATCAGGCACAACATTTGAAGCTTTCCCGCCATCCCTTATTACCATGCCAACAACAATATTTTTGTCACCCTTTGCCAGGTCCCTCATATTGTTAATGGCTGAATATGTTGTGACCAGTGCATCAAGGGCATTGATTCCATAACATGGCGAAGCAGCCATATGTGCAGACCTCCCATGGAAAATAAATTCCATTTCAGAGTCTGCAAGGGCTTTTGAGCCTACTGCCCACCTGTCGTCCGGGTGCATGCCGATAACGAAGTCTACATTGTTGAACGCTCCCGATTTTGCCATTATAGCCTTGCTTCCAGCATAGGGCCCTATACCCTCCTCAGATGGTGTTCCGAAGACAACAATTTTTCCACTAGAAATAAAGTTTTTAAGAACTATAGCAGTACCATAGGCCCATGCAGATATTAAATTATGCCCGCACGAGTGCCCATTTGGAAGGGCATCGTACTCCATAAGAATCCCAACAACCGGAGAACCTACCCCATATTCTGCCCTGAAAGCTGTATCCATGCCCATATAGGGATTTACAATTGTAAATCCTTCCTTCTTCAATTCATCCATCATAAGTGTGGACGATTTATATTCCCTGCTTCCAAGTTCAGCGAAATTATAAATCTTATCAGATATGGACAGAATAGAATTTTTATGCTGTATAATAATAGAATCTATATCCATAATTCATAATCCTTAATAGGTTAATATTTTTACCTGAACATTATATTTGTTCTGGAATTAAATCGGATAACCCTCCAAACAATTAAAGTGTATTCAATTTTTATGGCTTCTGCAGGCACTGACCATCAAAGGTTATCTCCTGTATTTGCAATTATTCAATGAAATATCTTTGCTATGTTGCCGCAGGATTTTGAGATTAACGGGGATAAACCAGAATAATATTATTCGTTATACTGGGTAATTGCTATGGTTCCCAGATCCGCCCCATTTTTTAAGGCCTTTAAAATCCTGACCGGCCTTTTCATAGATTTCATCTCTTCCCTGACAGCTAACCTCAGTGGATGGAACAGGTCTTCTCCCTCAAGCGATAAGCCTCCGCCTATAATAATGGCCTGCGGGTCGAAGATATTTATGATATTCACTATGCCCACGGCGAGATAATATATAGTTTCCTCGACTATTAACTGTGCAAACATATCACCCGCTCTCCTGGCGGCAAAAATCTTTTTTGCATCTATATCTGCCGGATTCATATCAGAAAATATTGTGGAATTTTTGACTTCACTTATATTCTCTATCACCCTTCTTGCCATGCCTTTCCCGCTTGCAATAGCTTCCAGGCATCCTCTTCTGCCACATCCGCAAATAGGCCCGTTGGGAAGTATAACCATATGACCGAGCTCACCGGCCATTCCATGGCTTCCCTTATAGAGTTTGTTGTCTATGAATATTCCCCCTCCGATTCCGGTACTCAATGTAATGTATACAAAATTAGAGAAATTCTTTGCAGCGCCGTATAACTTTTCGGCTATGGTGGATGCAGAAGCGTCGTTTTGAAGGTATACATCTACATTAAAGTGTTTACGTATACTGTCTGTTATGTTATAATTTTTTAATCCAATAATATTTGGTGATGAAATAATGGTGCCTGTTTTCGAATCAACCGGCCCTGCAAATATAATTCCTATCTTCGATACCTTTTCAATGCCAGCTTTTTTAATTAATTCATCGCCCATGGATATTAACTGGTCAGTTATGCCCGATTTTCCGTAGTCTTTCATAGTCCTCCTTGTTATTTTTTTCATTATCCGGCCGGTCCCATCACCTATAACAGCAGAAATTTTTGTGCCACCAACATCGTAGCCAAGTATGTACATTATGTGTATATTTTTAGATTACATATAAATATAATCAATAAGCCACTTATAGTATCATAAAAAAAGTATCCTCTGAAGTTTTTGCCAGGGTAACAGAAATTACAGGTTTATACTATCAGGTTTAAAAATCAAAGAAATAATAGTCTCTAATGTGGATGTTAACATGGTTAAAGAAAACTATAAACGTATATTTCTAAATCCCACACCATTTTATACGGTGAAGATCAAATTTTCTTGACAATTAAGGTAAGCCCCTTTCTTTCTATTATAACAACTTTTTCGCTTCTGTTGACATCAACTCCTATATTGATGGCTTCCCATTGGACTCCATCAATCATTACAAATCCTTTCCCATTGCGTTTCATGGGTGTTACAACATCCGCGCTGTGCCCTATTAAGGATTCGGCACCTGTGTATATTTCTCTCCTCTGTGATTTTAATATCTTGCTAATATAAATGATCAGAAGTATTCCTATAAGAATTATTGCAATGGAGAACATGTAAAAACTTTCTCCAAACGGTGCAGGCGAATATCCGGGGCTTGAGGTTCCATATGAGGACGCAAGAAAATAGATTCCCGCAATGCCGGTGATTAATCCCGATAAAAGGGCTATTCCATGGTTAGTTTTAAATTCCAGAAATATTAAAATTCCTGCGAGGAGAAGTAAAATCAGGCCGAATACTGAAGCATTTATTATATCCGCTCCAAGCAAACCAAGCCCTATCATCACCACCCCTATTACAGACAGAACTATTGTTCCATGATAAAGATCAAGAAATACTGCCACAATTCCTATAAGTATAAAGATTCCGGCGATCAGCGGATTGGCTATAAAGCCCAGAAAATTATCATAGACACTCTGATGAACATATTCTTTTCCATATGCGCTCAGGTTCAACCCTACCAGCATCGCATTCATCGAAGCAAAATTTCCATCTGATAATTTTATGTTTGATGCCTGGGTAGAAGAATACTCGGAATCATTTAACACCATACTGCTGGCAGCAGTCCCATTTCTATTATGTGCCAGTGCCATTGATTCCATAACATGCCCCATCTGGATAATATCATTCTGTTCCTGGGTGGATGTACCGCCGACAAGGTCAGGTTGCGAGAGCCCTATCATGGTTCCTGGTGCCATGTAAAGCCCGGTTGCATCCATTGTTACATAGGTTGCTGTATATGTGGCAGATCCACCAGGCAGGACATATGCGTATACAGTAATTCCTTTATTCTCTGTTGAATTTATGTATTTATCAATATCCAGTGCCTGCTGAAGCATCCCTCCACCGGCATCAACGCTTATAATTACAGCTTTCACACTTGAATTATCTATGTTTGCAAGTTCTGACCTGAACATATTTGTTGTACCTGCACTCACTGTTCCAGTCAGGTTTATAAAAAGTACTACCTTGCCATTGCCAGCCTTATATGAATTTTCTGCAGGCCCTGTGGCATGACCGGCTGATGAAGCAACCATTAGAAGGAAAATAAAAATTATAAGGACTATTATTAGCCCCTTTGGCTTTGTCATTAAATGTATAATAGATTTAAACTATTATATTTTACTTTCAATAGAATAATTATAAAAATAAAGCGGCAGTTTAAATTTTTTCAAGGGCATTTTCAAAATCCTGCAACAGATCTTCTGAATCTTCTATTCCAACTGAAAGCCTCACAAGGTTGTCCGTGATTCCTGATGCTTTCCTTTCTTCAGGCGATAGTGCTTTATGTGTCCCTTCAACAGGAATGGATATCAGGCTTTCTACGCCCCCGAGGCTTACTGCATATTTCGGAATATTAAGGTTTTTTATCAATTTATGTGAATTTTCTATTCCGCCCTTTACCTTAAATGACACCATACCACCATAACCTTTCAGGTTTTTCTCTGCAACATCAAAATATTCACTATTTTTGAGCCCCGGGTAATAAACCTCCTCTATTCTACTAGATTCGTTTAATACTTTTGCAAGCTCCATTGCATTTTTATTATGCCTTTCCATCCTTAATCCCAGGGTTTTCAATCCCCTGTATGCAAGAAAAGCCTGAAATGCATCAGGCGTCCCCCCAAAAGTTTTTCTGTAAAAATCAAGGTTATCATAGTTATCATTGAAGCCCGCAAGCCCTATCAAAAGGTCCGAATGCCCTGATATGTACTTTGTCCCGCTATGCAACGCCATATCTGCCCCAAGTGAAACCGGATTCTGGTTGTATGGGGTGGCAAAGGTTGCATCCACCATGAGTTTTATTCCTTCCTCCTTACAGATTCTGGAGAGGTTTACAATATCAGGTACTTCCAGCAGCGGATTCGTAATTGATTCCAGATAAAGCAGTTTATAATTTTTATTTTTAAAATTCAGTCTATTCAGGTCATTGACAGATGTAAAATCAACATTGATTTTATACTGAGGCAAAACTTTTGAGAAAAAACCAAATGTTTGTCCGTAGAGTTCATTGAGTGCAAGTACAGAGTCGCCACTCTTCAGGTATGGCATGATGCTTGAGGTTATAGCTGCCATGCCCGTTGAAAAGGCAAAAGCATGTTCTGTTTTCTCAAGGTCTGCATACTTTTTTTCAAAGGATTCAACTGTAGGGTTGCCCCATCTTGAATAGATATATTTGCCGGCTACGCCACTCTCAGGGAACTCGAAGGTTGAATTTTCAAAAATAGGCGTTACAACGTTTCCAACACCTTCTATTTCCATGTCCCCGGAATGGACACATCTAGAATTAAAGCCATTGCTATTCATAAATATACGTATAATTAATTAAATATTAATCTTTGTAATATCCTGAATATAATAACAGGACATGTTAAAATTCCAAAAAGTTAAAAAATTTAATAATAGATGAATATACCATAAAGATGAGAACTTATATAGCCGATATAAAAACACTTGATGATGGATCGGATGTAACGATAAAAGGCTGGGTACAGGAAACAAGAAAAATTAAAAACCTCATGTTTATAATTATGAGGGACAATACCGGGAGCATTCAGGTAACAGCAAAAAAGGATAGTATGAAGAATTATGACCAGCTCTATGACATAACAAGAGAATCCGTAATTTCTGTGTATGGAACTTTGAATAAAAAAAGTATCAGCAAATCAGGTATGGAAATCCAGGGAATTGAAATAGAGATACTTTCTATAGCCGACACACCGCTTCCACTTGGTGTTATTGACCGTGTTTCCGCTGATTTTGATACGCGCCTTAACAATAGATTTCTTGATTTAAGAAAGCCGGAACATCTCCTGATATTCCAGTTCGAAAGCCAGCTCCTGTTTGGAATAAGGGAGTTTATGAATAAAGAAAATTTTATCGAGGTACATACACCAAAGATAGTTGCAGCTGCAACTGAAGGTGGAGCGGACCTCTTCAGGGTCGAGTACTTCGAGAAAAATGCTTTTCTTAACCAGTCCCCGCAACTTTATAAGGAAATACTTATAGCTTCCGGCTTTGATAAGGTATTCGAAGTAGGGCCGGCATTCAGGGCAGAAAAGGAAAATACAGTAAGGCATCTGAACGAATTCACATCAATAGATATGGAAGCCGCATTTATCGATGACAAAAAGGCAATGGAATACCTTGAAAATGCAATTTCCTATGCAGTGAATAGAAACATTGACCTGATGCATACAAAGCTTGAGGAATATGGCTACCATCTGGAGAAAATCGAAACGCCTTTCCCGAGGATAAGCTATGAAGATGGCATTAAATACCTGAATGATCACGGGTTAAAACTGAATTTCGGTGATGACTTTTCGCCCGAAGCTAATAAAATACTTGCGGAGAAGTTCAACGGGTTTTACTTTATTACTGGCTGGCCCTCCGATATGAGGCCTTTCTATACACATCCGGATACAAATCCGGCTTTGACAAAATCATTTGACCTGCAGTTAAATGATATAGAGGTAACGTCCGGAGCCCAGAGGATCCATAATTACAAAATGCTTGAAGATAACTTCATGAAAAAGGGATTAAACAAAAATGATTTCGAATTTTACGAAAAAGCATTCAAATTTGGGATGCCACCACATGCCGGATGGGGACTCGGCCTTGAACGGCTGGTGATGAATCTCCTCCATTTAAACAACGTTAGGGAATCTACATTATTTCCTAGGGACAGAACCCGCCTTTCTCCCTGAATTATTTTTTTCCTCTCTCCATATATCTTTTTCTAAATCTTCATAGCTGGCTACTTCATCTAATTCGTCCTTTCCTTTCTTTCTATATAATGACATTAGGAAGACCAATCAATGTATTGTAATAATAGTATATAAATTTTTGGTAATAGAACCACGGCATATGCAGTTCACCATTACCAGGGCTAATGGATACTGGTTTTACATTTTTTGCTTTTATCTACTAATTTTATGAAACAGTTTCATATGAAATATTATTTACTTTACAAAAAAATAAAAATAAGTTCTGGTGCTTTTACTGGTTTAGTATTGGTATAAAAATTAATTTAAAAAACAAAAAATATCATATCCAGAGAACCATAAAAAATTGCCTATTTTTGTAATGCACCTCGCTGCCTGTTTAATATAACTATAGTTGGAGTTATCCTGTATTTTGATTTTGATATTCTTTCTATTGATATTATTGCGGATTTTTTGTCTGTGTTTGCAAAGAATTTGTTGATTTCCTTTGATAGGCTTCTGTTGATAATTAACTCGACATATATTGGGTTTCCCAGGCTATAATATGTAGCTATTACCGAACCCTCCTTTACGTTCTCTATGTCAGACCTTTCTATTTCGAAATCACATTTTTCTCCTATTTCTATTTTCAAGTCTCTTACCTTAATATTACATAAAAAAGAGAACTATATAACCTTTTCTAATATACTTTCATGTCAAATTAAATATATATGTAAACACAAAAAATTATTTATTTCAAAAATGAAAATAAAAACGAATTTATGTAATAATTCTCCTGTATAATTCTCATTCAGGTATGAAATTTGGATTATAAATTAATTATTTAACTTCAGTTATTATAATTATTTGAAAGTGTATGCATGACATTATCTCTCTAAATATACAAAGTAATTGCCAATATCATATGGTTTAAGGTCTATTATTTCTTTAACCTTAAAATCCTTTATTTCCCTTATTGCAGAATTAACAATGCTCTTTTCCGGCCTGTTAGAGGATATAGCCCTTGCCTTTATTATTAACATGGCTTTTTCAGCGTTTTTAAATTTCTTTGAATTTTCATTGAATATTTGAATCTGGTTCCTCTGTGCAATATCCTGGTATATAACGTCGGGCCCGTCAATTAAAAATTCATACTTTTCCGGCAGGTTCGCATCTTCCAGGATAGGGTATATATTGTTTCTTTTTTCTGCCAGAGTGTATAATTTAACAAATGAATCGTAAGAAAACTCAACAGCAAATACCATTCCTCTGAAACAAATATCCGATACATGGCTTACGGTTGTACCGGTTGACGCACCGAGATAGAGTACGGATGAGTCTTCCTTTAATGGCATGGACTTAAACCCTTTAAGCAATGCTGCACCTAGTTTGCTCCTTCTTGGATTCCATTCCCTTAAATAAAAACCGCCGGATTTTTTAATTTTTTCTCCATAAATTGACTGGTTAAAACCGCTTACAGTGAATATTTTACCTCTGTCATTAACTATTCGCCTGTTATTTATCTGTAATGGCTGGGCATGCTTTTTCATATGTCTTTATACCTATTGAAAATAAATAATTTCCCTAATTTTTGAATGCAGAAGTTCTATCAATAATTGAAATTTTTCTTACTGTATCTACCTTCCACCTGCAAACTATTCAAATCAACAATAATAACAGAAGTAGATAAGGTTGAACTTCCATTGTTCCCCATGAAATTTTAACAATTAATATGTATCAGATCCTATTCGTTATTATCCCTGAAATGGGAAAAACTATATTTTAGTAGGGCATATATATCTATGAACTGTGAAATGTGTGGGGTATCCAGTGATAAATTAATTAAGGTAAAGATATCAGGTGCCATATTGAATGTATGCCCGCAATGTGCGAAGTTTGGAGAACCTGTTGAAGAAAAGAAATTGAACAAAATAAGTGAAAACGTTACAATAAAATTCCCTGAAAAGAAGATAAATGTGGTTACATACAAGAAACCATTCAAAAAGCCTGTAACAACAAAAAAACCGGTACACAGGGAAAATGTGGAGGAACTGGATGTTGTTGAAGATTATGCTGATCTGATAAAGGCCAAAAGGGAAGAAATGAACATGACCCAGGATGAACTTGCAAAGAAGATATTCGAGCGGAAGAATGTATTATCCAATATAGAAAGAGGGGAATTATTACCAGATATAGCAACCGCAAGGAAACTTGAGAAAGTTCTCAATATTAAACTCCTTGAAAAAAATGAATAATATGTGAATGGTTAAATATCCGGCGTTAAGACAGAAATTTAACAATTATTTAATTTTAACTCGCATTATATTGCATTGGACCAGTAGTGCCACGTTTATAACCTTAATATACATTGAAATAATTATCTCTGATGTATTTAGATTTAGTTATTTCACAGTCAGAACATAACATACTATTTTTGATTCTTCTCTCCATACACGTTCTTTCAGCTATAACATTTGTAGGAGGATCCATATTTATATGGTTGATACTGTGGCCTGCATCATACAAAATGAACGATGATAAGTTGAGGACCCGGCTTCTGGGTTTTGTGGGGCACAGATTTGCATTCTGGACTAATTTAACCCTGGGCCTGCTTATCCTGACAGGGTTATTGATGACCTACCGGTATGTGCTAAATCCTTCTCTATACTTTCAAAGCACTGGCGGTGAATTGCTTTTCTCTGCAGAAATATTGATAATAGCCATGGTTATTATTATGTACGGAAATAATATTTACCACGGGAAACTCATCGTCCGGTTAAACGAGCAGGGTAAACTGGAAGAGGTTAAGAAAATAAGAAAAGTGACACATATATATTCTATGATAACCATGGTATTATTAATCATCATAGTTTTATTGATGGTATCTATAACTGTTTACCACTGATATTACAATTTAACTTCTAAATATCTACTTTGCAGTATGTCTAAAATTTTTTTATATCTGAATAA
Source organism: Ferroplasma acidiphilum (assembly GCF_002078355.1). NCBI lineage: Archaea > Methanobacteriati > Thermoplasmatota > Thermoplasmata > Thermoplasmatales > Ferroplasmaceae > Ferroplasma > Ferroplasma acidiphilum. The sequence continues at coordinate 245,318 of NZ_CP015363.1, forward strand.
ATAAAAAAACAAAAATTTGAAAGATTACCTTGCAGAAGCTGCAACTCTTTCAATTTCTTCCTTTTTGCTTATTGCAAATGAGTTTGCGTCATTTCTGGCAGCAAGTAGAATCTCATTGGCAAGACAATCCTGGATATGGATTTTATGTTTGAATGATGCCTTCGTAGCTCCCCTGGCTATATTCCTGAGAGCCTCATCAAGCCTTCTGGATGGAGAAACATCAACTGATTTTGGTACGGCAATTCCACCATACTTTAACCTTGTTACTTCTTCCCTGGGTGCGGAATTCTCTATTGCAGATACAAGTATCTGAACTGGGTTCTGCTTGGTTTTTGTAGCTATGATATCAAATGCCTGGCTCATTACTTTATATGCTGAATACTTTTTTCCTGTCCACTTCTCGGTTCTCATCAGGTTATTAAGCAGCCTTTCAATTGTATTGACATTTCTTTTTCCTGACAGATAATTGGAAAACCTTCCGCCAGTATCTAAATTAAGATATGATGTTAAATTTATATACGTTGCAAGCCCCTGATCCTTTATCTGTATGCCCGAAACGTCATATTTATTCATTATTAATTGTTCCATGAAATCACCTTACTGTTTTCTCCTTTCTTCCACGCACAAGCTCGTTAAGTGATATGCCATTAACTTTAATGACTTTGAACCTTACTCCGGGTATATCTCCTTTACTTCTGCCCATTCTTCCGCCTATGCCTTCCACCATAACTTCGTCATGTTCATCTATATAGTTAATTGCTCCATCTCCGGGGGCAAAGGCGGATAACTGCCTTCCATTTTTTATTAACTGTATTTTGACACATTTTCTAATTCCGGAGTTGGGCTGCTTAGCCTCTATTCCTACCTTCTCTATAACTATGCCCTTGGCCTGTGGGGACCCTTCAAGGGGATCGCTTTTCCTTCTAAGATCAAGCATTCTCCTCTTATAATCACGATCCGACCACGCATAATGTTTCCTTGCTTTCATCAATTTTTTTCCTGCATTCATACCATTGGGCACTATATCACCTTGAATTTGAAATTATCTTGATAACGTCATTATTTAATAATTTATAATCTTTTCCAATTACTCTCTTGGTTCTTCCGTTCACTGCCCTTATAAAGTTCTTTCCTATATCCGTGTGTATTTTATATGCCATATCCAGTGCTGTATCGCCATCCTTCATCAGGTAAGCATCAGGAAGCACATTGCCATTTTTATCCTCCCATTTTGTTTCATCCAGAACTGGATATACTACAATATACCCCAGTGATTTTATTATTGAAGTGAGAACATCATAAAATCGCATGATCTCTCCATTCCTGTACTTTTCCTTTATCCTGTTAAGAACGGTTTTCTGGGCTTCTCCAGATTTATCCGTAAAGGTAAAATCAATTGCATCAGAACTTATATAGCCGTTATTATATGCCTTTTCTATTAAAAGCTCGTATTCTGCTGAAATCATATACAATTTATTTTCTCTATCTTTAAGGGCCTTTATTGCGTCATCCGTTAACAGGTCTAATTTATTTCCTATGCTGAACACGGGTTTAACATATTTAAGGATGGCCTCAGAGAACCTGTTAATGTCATTATCTGTCCAGTGTATAAGCTTGTCCGGGAACGATTCCTTAGTCATTATAAAACTAACATCCTTTTCACTTAAACCGAATGTTGCTGCTTTCTGGAGAATTTTGACATCCAGGCGTTCCGGGCTATTATCTTCCTTCCTTGCAAATTTTTGCCAATCCTTAGAAATTTTTCCATTCATCCAGCTTATTATCTCATTGTTTACAAACTTGATATCATCCAGGGGGTCATGGCCGCTCTCTGAAGGGTTTCCCTCCATATCAGTCATGCCGGACGCATCAAAAAGATTGATTATTAAATCTGCATCACGTATATTGTCAAGAAACTCATTGCCCATGCCCTTTCCTTCACTGGCACCCTCTATTAGCCCCGGGACATCTATTATTTCTACCGGGATGTATCTTATTCCATCCAGGCATTTGCCTTCTCTTGGATTGCATTTTGCATTTATCTCATTTTCAGGGCATTTGTCCTTGACAAAGGAAATACCAACATTAGGCTTAATGGTGGTGAATGGATAATTTGCTATATCTACATCTATTGATGTAATAGCCGAAAATAAAGTTGATTTGCCAGCATTTGGCTTCCCGATTAATCCAATCTTTAACATTAAGATTCAACTTCCCGCATATCATATCCCTTCGGGCAGCTTATTTTCCCTATTATCTTTTTAACAACAATTTTCTTATTGCCTTTCAGGTTCAGAAGGTTGCATTTTTCTATATTGGGGCATGTTAAATAATCACATTTCATACTTCGCAATTCCATTGAAGAGCCTTCCATCAGACGTTTTCCGTTCTGTACATTGTATGTGTTCTCAACTTCCTCTACATCAATTGTGGAAACTTTATTTGTGTCATAAATAAAGCAGGGATTAATCTGTTCCTTTACTTCTTTAATTCTATAAGATTTTCCAGGTTCCAGGTTGAAGCAAACGTTTCTAATTTTGCACTCATCGCATTTTCCAGCTAAAGGCCCTCTGAATGTGAACACTAAATCTTTTTTAGCCAGGTTTACACCAATTAAACTTATTTTATTCAATTTGATCATATTCCATAAAATTATATGGTTTATTAAAGTTATGATATAATACCCGGAGTTTAAATCTTTCTGTTTGAACGATAAACTTCAATAACTGTACAGGCAACTTCCGGGATTCCCGGTTTTTCTTATGCCTTATTGTTGATGTTAAATGGTATAGGGCACATAATTATACAGAAATTGAAGTTATGTGCTGTATTACTTTACGTTTTCCCTTGATGCCAGTTTAAGTGCCGGTGAACAATAAGAAATCTACTGTCTCATAGCAGAAAACCCCGGTTTAGAGAGATGCCACAGAACGAACAGTTTTTTTGCAGCAGCAAATCTCACCGTTATAATTTGTATGAAATCCCTATATGCATTTAATAGCTGGTTCAAAGTTGCCAGCAAATATGTGGAGCTACTACTAAAATATAAAACTTATATTACTCCAGTCAGCTTTAATGCATTTCTGGAAACTTCCTCATTCAGGTCTGTTTCCCCAAGTATGGTATATCTCTGGGGCCTCAGCCGGTGGGCAATAGATAATGCCTTAATGGCGATTTCGTCCGGTATCCCATAATCCTTTGCCTTTGTTGATACACCTATTTTTTTGTATGTATCGTAAAGCATTTTCCAGTCTCCCCCGTGGAGATACATTGACACAAGAGACCCCATTGCAACCTGTTCACCATGCATCGCATTTCCGCTTCCAAGAATTTCAAGTGCATGTGCAAATAAATGCTCGCTGCCACTGGCGGGTCTGGAAGAACCGGCTATTGCCATTGCTGTACCCGATGCGAGTATCTGTTTTGTTATCATCCATATACTGGCTTCAAGCCCTGGCTGGATCATATTTGCATTTTCTATAAGCTCTCTGGATGAATATTCAGATATAACTGCGGCAGTAGTACTGAATATTTCGCCCTTTATACGGTTGGCCATTTTCCAGTCCATTACTGCGGTAATATTGGCTATTACGTCGGAAGCACCTGCAGCAGCAAAACGATATGGTGCCTTTGCCATGATTTCTGTATCTGCCACAATTGCAGTTGGCATTGCAGCTTCGATTGATAGGAACGATTTCCCATCATATATTGAAGCCCTGGGAGAAGCGATCCCATCATGGCTCGGAGCAGTAGGAAAACTTATAAAAGGAACATTTAAATCAAAGGCAATCTTTTTCCCCATGTCTATTTTAGATCCACCCCCAACACCAATAACGAGGCCTACTTTAATATCAGCTATTTCTTCTCTGGCACTTTTTATTGCATCCATAGTTGCGTTGCCAGAAAATAAAACATAGTGCTTAAGTCCTTCCAGTTTATTCACCACAGCCTCACCGGCTATCCTGTATGTTTTTTGCCCTGTAATTACCAAAATTGTTCCGGATTTCAAATTTTTCTCAGCCACTATGCGCATGCTATCTATGGCGTTGTGGCCTATGTAAACATCATTCGGGAAATGCATAGCCTTTGTTTTATTGAATTCCATTGACTTATGATATTCAATTAGAATATAAATTTACGTATTACCGGCTTTTTTGAAGTTTTTCAATATACTTTCACCGGTTTTTATAAAACATTGAATTTTTTTATTCAATATACCGGAAATAAGAAATTTTGGAAGTATAAATTGTATGAAACTATTTTTATTATATGTTTATATATTATCATGCAATTCGTAATGTTTAAATATGTCAGACAATTAATATTAATATGAACAGGTACAATACATTTTTTTCTGCTGGCCTTGCTATAGTGGTGCTGACATACCTGTTTATTTTCCTTCTTCCTGGCAATAGCCTTTCAAAATATTTTCAATCCGGATACTATTACGGCATAATACCAAGAATATTTCCTATATTTTTAATATTCGGTGATGTATTTGTTGTTGCCGGACTTCTATTCCCTCTCAGAAATTTCAATAAACATAAAGATTATCTTGTGACAGCAGCGGCAATTTTCATAGTTGCAGGAGTTTTATTTGCCCTGGTGCTTCATGTATCTCCCCTGGACGGAAGCCAGGATAATGGGCTTAAAGCGGGATACCTGATTGTTGAAGGTGTTATACTCCTATTTTTCACTTTGATTATATCATATTATATTTCTGCAGATTCACTTGGCAGTGATAATCTACTGGCATAGGGTGGAGTAGAAAAAAAGATAAAAATAATAGGTGATAATATATACACAATAATGGATATTAACCGTGAATTGAAATCATTTGAACGGTTCATGATTACCGAAAGAAAAAGCTACTATACAATAAAGGAATATAAATTCCTTATATCCGGTTTCCTCTCATATTGCAATAAAGACCTTTCTTCTATTGATTTTGACGATGTAGAAAATTACAAGAATTTTATTGTAACCGAGAAGCAATATTCAAAAGCTTCACAGTATTTAGCAATGAAAGCGTTGAGATTGTATTATAAATTTAAAAATAAAGATACACCCCCAAATCTTATCCCTCCCAGGCGATCGCAAAAAATGCCTGTTTACCTGAATCAGAAAGATGCGGGGGTGCTCATAAACGGAGCCAAATCCATCCGGGATATAGCCGTAATATCAGTATTCCTGTATACGGGTATCAGGGTAAGCGAATTAACAAATTTGCAGATAGGCGATGTAGATTTTGATGAGAATATCATTTATATTCATGCAGGAAAGGGCGATAAAGACAGAATTGTAGTTATGCCGGACATTTGCCGTGAGCATATAAAATCGTATATGAAAGAACGCATCAGGATAAAATCCAGCAACAATTACCTGTTTATATCAAATAAAAAAACAAAATTTGATACAAGTACAGTTGAAAGAATGGTGAAAAGGGTGGCAAAGAACGCAGGGATAACAAAGAATGTTACACCCCATGTATTAAGGCACACATTTGCAACTTCCATATTGCGCAATGGCGGCGATATAAGATTTATCCAGCAAATACTGGGGCATTCAAGCCTTGCAACCACGCAGATTTATACCCATATAGATGATAATACATTAAAAGAAATGTATTCCAGGCATATGCCAAAATATTAATTTTCTCTTTTTATAAGGTATTCCAGAAGGAAATCAAGCATTTTTATTACTTCCTTATCCCCATCAATTTTTTCAAGTGCAGATCTTGCTATATTATTGTATTCATCTATTTTCTGTTTTGTGTAATCATATGAACCTGTTGATTTTATGAGTTCCCGGAGCCTGTTAAAATCAGAATCGCTTACATCCCCGCATTTAAGGCAGCTTTCTATGAACTCTCTGTCCTCTTTCCCTGAGTTCTCATAAGCTTTTATAATTAACAGGGTTTTTTTGCCTTCGTTAACATCACCTTTAACCGGCTTTCCTGTTTTCTCTTCTACCCCAAATATGCCCAGCATATCATCGTAAAGCTGGAAGGCTATTCCCGCATATTTTCCAAAATCCTTTATTTCCTGGATATATTTTTTATTCCCTGAAAGATAAGCACCCATTAGCAGTGGCCCCTGCACCGTATACCGTGCAGTTTTAAGGAAATGCAACTTTGTAAGCCTCTCCTCGCTATATAAATTCTCTATTGAAGAATATATATCCAGTATCTGCCCCTTTCCAGTATCCTCTATTATCCTGGAAAATTCAAAATCGGCATCCAGCAAATTTTCAAGTTCGAAACCGGAACGTAAAAGTGCTTCATGGGAAAATGTGTCAATAAGGTCGCCGGCGCTGATAGCAAGGTTTTCCGCAATTCTTGTAGCATCATTTCCATCCAGGCTTCCTTCTACTGCCTTATGGAAGCTTGGCTTTCCCCTGCGCATATCGCTCTGATCCATTATGTCATCATGTATAAGAAGGAAGGATTGGGCCAGTTCTATGGAAATTGAAGCCTTGATTATCCTTTCATCCTGCCCGGAGAACATATTATACCCCATGATCATTAATATTGGTCTCAAACGTTTCCCGCCATTCAATGTGAAATCACGCAATTTGATTATTATATCTTTTATTCTGGCATCATCACACTCATTTAATTTAAAATTAAAATATTCCTCAAGCTGCGCATTGATTTTATCCTTAAGCCCATCGAGGGTTTTTTTATAATCTTCTATATTATTCACTTTAGAAGGTAATAGGTTAAATTATTATTAACTTTTTTCATGATTCTCTGGACTTAATGTTAATATATAAAATATAAATACCATATACTATGGCCGGAAATTATGTATATAATAAAGATGATGAAGCTGATGACTATAATGAGCGGGGAATATCGTACTTTAATGTTACGCAGTATCCCGATGCAGTTAAGGAATTTACAAAGGCAATTAACCTGATTAAAACAGACCCTGATTATTATATAAACAGGGCACTTGCTTACTATTCCATGCACATGTATAATGAAGCTATAAAAGATTGCAAGAGCGCAATAGCACTTAGTGCTGACAGGGGGGATTACCACAACACCCTCGGGTCTATTTATGATGATATGAACAGGTTCGATGATGCACTGGCAGAATTTGATGCTGCAATAAAAATCGAAGATGATGTGCCTGATTACTATTATAACAGGGGCAATGTTTACTGGAGAAAGGGGGACAAAGACCTCGCACTTGAGGATTATAACAAGGCTGTTTATTTAAACAGCGCCGATCCGGTGTTTCTGTATAAAAGGTCCCAGATATACACGGAAATGGAGAAATACGAAGACGCGCTCGGAGATCTGGATGATTGCATTAAACTGGCAAGGAATCCTGAATATTACAAGGACGAGGCAAATATATACATTAAAATGGGGAATAAGGAAAAAGCACTTCAGGCAGTGGACAATGCCCTGAAAAATTCTCCTGAAAATATCTCTTTGAAGGAATTAAAATCCAGAATCGAGAAAATGTAATAATTTTTTTATGAAGAAGGAAAATAAAAATTTTATATAAAATTATTTTAGGTATTTTCCATTAAATAAATTTAATAATGCGATGCCCATATTAATATATGAAAGCAATTGAGTTCGCAAAACCAGGCATAGAAAATGTAAATATTGTGGATAAAGACCTCTCAGGAGAAGGCATAAAGGTAAAAATAGTAAAGGCAGGGTTAAATCCACTGGATTACAATCTTATAGCTGGAAACATTGTATATAATGTATACCCTATGCCACATATTCCTGGTTCAGAGGTAATGGGAATTGCCATGGAAGATGGAAAACGGATACGCAAGGGGGATCGTGTAATAGTATACAATCGCGTTTTTGACAATGGCTGTGATATGTGCTACTCTGGAAATGAACATTTATGCTACAATGGTGGGATATGGGGTGTTATAACCAACGGTGGCTATTCTGAGTATATAAAAATAGGGGAGCAAAATCTTTTCAGGGTTCCTGAGTCCATTGATGACAACACGGCTGTCAGCATCGGCATTGGGGCATTGACATCCTACAGATCGCTGAAACGTGCCAGGGCAGGGATAAACGATAAGATACTGGTATATGGTGCGGGAAATACAGGCATATTTACTGTGCAGATAGCACGCCAGATGGGTATGGATGTTTATGTATACTCCAGAAACAGGGAACTTGAAAGCCTTGGCATTAAGGTGCTGGATTCTGTCCCTGACGACTTCAAAGCTGATATTATTGTTAACCCGCTTGGAGGAAAACTTTTCGGAGATTCAATAAAGCATTTGAAGAGAAGAGGGAAAATAGTAACTTACGGGGTTTTAACCGGAAGAAACGCAGACCTTGACATAGCAAACGTTTACACTAATGAACTGGAAATAATAGGGTCAACCGGCGGGACAAGGAAAGATTTAACAGAACTTATGCAGATACTGGAAAAAAGTAATTTTCGCCTGCCCGTATACAAGGAATACAGTTTATGGGATATAAAAGATGCACTGCATGCATTTAAGGATAGGGTAAATGGGAGAATAGTTTTTAATTTATAAAGATTTTAATTTTTTAATGCTTTCATTAATGCCATTTTTAAATATGTATGAAGCGGATACCAGTATATCTGCGCCAGCCTCAACAGCCAGTTTTCCCGTTTCATTATTTATTCCACCATCTATTTCTATTCTGGTACTGTAATTATTTTCATCAATAAACTCTCTCAGTGCTTTAACCTTCTCAAGTGATTTTTCTATAAATTTCTGGCCTGAAAATCCTGGAAACACAGACATTACAAGAACAATTTCACTACCCGGGATTAACTTATAAATTTTTTTTACATCAGTGTCCGGGTTTATGACAATGCCGTACCTTATGTTCTCGTCCTGAAACTTTTTTATTAAATTAATGACCTCAATAGGCGTTTCATAATGTATTAAAAGAACATCCGCTCCAGCATTTATGAACGATTTATAATAGCGGTCCGGGCGTTCTATCATAAGATGGCAATCAAGCCTGAGATTCGTGCCCTTTCTTATTGCAGCAACAAGGTCAGGCCCCATAGTTATATTGTCTACAAAATGGCCATCCATAATGTCAAGATGAAAAGACCCTGCACCAGCATCCTGGCATTCCTTAATCTGGGTTCCGAGTTCCAGAAGGTTACTGGAGATTATTGATGGAGAAATTTCCATGTTATTCACAACATAGAATTATATGGTATGATTTATTCTTTTTTATTGTTCCTGGGTTGACATCAGGTTAAAATTGTACCTGTTATATATTCAGTAATATCAAAGGAGCAAGGGGCAATTTTTAAAAATTTTTTTGATGAGTTTCTATTTATAACCAGAACATTCCATATTATGTCCCTGACTCAAAAAATAAGGAAGAAGCGGATACTGGTGGTAATAATATGGGTGGTTATACTGCTGCTTATGATCCCGGCAGTTCTCGGCTATTCTGGCTTTTTAACATATTCAACCACAACAAATGTGAGTTCACATGCAGAATCAACAATAGCAAATAAAATTGTATCTGAAAAGTACCAGCAAAATTCCACGTTGATTGTAGTTATAAACAGCACATACTATCAAAATTTAAGTTCTTCCGATACGGCAAAATCAATTCTCGCTTTCCAGAGCAGTTTAAATTCCTCAAGTCTCAAATATTTTAGCGGTTCCCAATCCATTTACAGTGCATATATGACCGCTATAAACAAAGAATTCAATAAATCTAATATCGAAAATATTAGAGATGCCTATTCCGGTATAAATGCCACGTCACATGATATTTTCAGTTTCCCATCAAATTTTTATGCCCACTGGGAAATTAACTCATTTGCAAACAGCTCTATTTATACAGCGGCTGAATCCTCAGGTTACAATAATTCCAACTCCTACGAACATGACTTCATATCTTCTATTAATAATACTACAGGGTCTCCATTTGGGAGGGTTAGCTCGGCTATACAGAATTCATATCAGGCAATAAAAACTCCATATACTAATATCGTTTACAGTACATTTACAATAAATAACTACAGCAATTCTGGTAGTCTTGTTAATGCAACAGCATTCTATCTGTCAGAAAATGGAATTTACATTAACAACTATATGGCCTCAGCAGCAATACATAGCAATGATCCTGGAAAATACTACCTTTACCATTATGGATTGTTGAATGTTCCTTCTTACCTGAAGAAAGAATATATGGCCGGTGATATAGGCATAATAAATGTTATTTTCACTGTTAAAAGTGGAACTGATATAGTCGGTGGCAAAACTGCAGGTGAATTGGCAACACCTGCAGTTGAAAATGTTGCTGGCAAGGATCTAAACCATGCACTTATAACAGGAAATGGCGCCATTTCATATGAAACATCAAAGGAAACTGCAAAGGCTGGTTTTGCTTTCGGCTTAATCTTTATATTTCTTGCTATAGCCATATTTATAACACTTGTATCATGGAAATCTGCTATCCTGGTATTTATGATATCAGGCATTGCACTCCTACTTGGATACACTTCTGAATACCTCTCAGGGCTTCTATTCCACCATGTCAGTTTTATTGTAAACTATACATTGACTGCTGTTATTTTAGGTGTATCTGCGGATTACTTTGTATTCATAGTTTCAAGGTACCGCGAAAGTTTACGGGCCGGGAAAACTGAGGATGAGGCTTTCGGTGAAGCGGTTAGCAAATCTGGAAAATCTGTAACCATAAGCGGTTTAACTGTGGCATTTAGCCTCTTTACATTCTACTTTATTCCGGGTTTCAGGTCATGGGGGACATCACTACTATTTGCTGTAATATTCACAATCATACTGGAAACAACATTATTGCCGGCAGCAATGTCGTTCTTTGGAAAGAAATTATTCATGGCTTACGGGATGAAAAAAATAGGAAAAGACGATGTTAAGAACTCCATCTTCTACAAAATTGCTGGCAGGTCCGTAAGGCATAAAATACTGGTTATAGCAATAATAGGAATTCTAGGTGCATCAGGCATATACGGCTTTCTGGCTGTCCCAACATCCTATAATTTCAACACAGGCCTCCCTCAGAGCCTTTCTTCTGTTCATGCAGAAACTGAAATAAACAATAACTTCGGCGATTCCCATCTATATCCTGTATACGACGTTGTGAACCTCAGCAAAACAACAAATGCCAATTCAACCCTGTTAAGTGATGCAAAGTACCTGTTCAATACCAGCGGTGTCACATCAGTTTACGGGCCATTTGCCGCAGGCAAGAATGTTACAGACAATAATATTACTTCCTATATAATCAATGGGAAATATGCTGTATTTACAGTATATCTGAAGTATAACCCCTATAGTAAAAATGCCATTAACACAGTTACTGAGATGAGGAGCAGCAATAATTTCATAGTTGGCGGGTTGACATCCACCATTATAGACGAAAAAAATGCCAATTCAAGGATATATACTGAACTGGAAGTTCTTATTGTTGCCGTGATCGGATTAATTATAGGAATATCGTTTAAATCATGGAAATATCCATTTATATCACTCATTGGCGTATTCTTCAGTGTCGCATGGACAACTTCTATACTATACTTTATTTCAACTTATCTATTGCATGAGGCATTGATCTATTTAATACCAATAATACTGTTCATCATATTATTCTCGCTCGGCAATGATTACACCGTCTTTATAATATCGAGAATCAGGGAGGAACAGAAAGAAAAGAAAAACGATGAAGCAATAAAACACGGAATCGGGTATTCAGGAAAGGTTGTTACATCCCTAGGCCTTATTCTTGCAGTTTCACTCGGTTCATTAAGCATTATACCTGTGGCTTTTCTTGAAGAACTGGGCATAGCATTTATAATATCACTGCTCATAGACACATTTATTATAAGGAATATTTACTTCCCGGCAATGATATCTATACTTTTCAGGGATAAAAATCATAATCATAAACAACCATAACCTCTGCATTTTTATCTTTTTTTCTTATATTATCGATTAATTTTTTGGCGCTTTCCAGTGAATCTGTGATTGTAATTGCAAACCCTGAACCGGGGCTATAGGCTATAAGCAGCCTGCTATCTATAATAGAGCTAAATTCTTCTATTGTTGATGAGAATATGGCAATTAAAACTATATTCACCATCCTTAAATTTATCTTCGGAATGATAGATATTATTCCGTTTTCAAGCATATAATCTATCCTTCTCTTGACTGTGCTACTTTTTCTTTCAAGCCTGTCTGCTATATTAACTGCACTTGCAAGCGGATCCTTTGACAATTCATCTAAAATTTCTTTATCCAGTGCTGACAGCTCAAATTTTTTACCTGAAACAGGGGCTTCATACCTCATAAACGGTTTTCCCAGGTAAGAGCACAGGTTTTCTATCCTATCATTCAGTTCTTCTTCTTTGCCAGAAAGCCCATATACTGTAATTTTTTCAAGGCACATTATTTTAGCGTTTACCGGTTCTGGATACGGCGCATCATTTTCAAATGCCAGATATACGGATTTCATTCCAAGTTTTTCATAATTAATACGCAGAAAGTATTTTTCTATAATGCTTTTAAATTTCATATTTTTAAGCCTGTAATATATTACCTGCTCACTCAATTCCAGCTTTGACCCCAGTTCTGTTAATGTTTGCCTCGGATTCTTAATAATATTTACTAGTATGCTGCTATCCATTTCATCCATATGCATGTCTTAATACCAGGATGTATTATATTATTTCTATTGATAAATATCCAGAGTTGGATATGGCATTCCATTTTCCATGCCCTGACACTAAAAAATTAACACATATCCAATGCTGATACAATAGTTTTTATCCATTAAAATAGAAGCAATACCCTATTTAGAATAAATATTCAGGTTTATTTCCAGTTGATATGATCAGTTTCCTGCCTGTAATTAAGCATTGTCGTAAATATTAAAAGGATGTTTAAAATAGGCTCTGGTGAATACCGGGCTTAAAGGCATGAACAGGATTGAAATGCGTTATCTGGCAAAGCTGCTTCCTGTATTTTTAAGATTCAGCTCAGATCGTAAGAAATCTAAAAAGCAGGAAGAATATGATTATAAAATAGAAAACCATGGCCGTGCTGCAGTAAATGCTTTTATAGAACTTGGCCCTACATTTATAAAACTGGGGCAGGTACTTTCTGCAAGGCCGGATCTTTTGCCCAAGGAATATTTAAAAGCATTTTCAGACCTCCAGGATAAGGTTCCTCCGGACAATTTTGTTTACGCTAAACAGATTATAGAGGAAAATGTTGGGAAAATGGAAACTGTTTTTGAAAGTTTCGATGAAAATGCCATATCCGGGGCATCACTGGGGCAGGTATACCGTGCAAAATACAAGGGAAGGGATGCAGCTGTAAAAGTTAACCGGCACAATATAGATAATGTCTTAAAAAGGGATCTTATTATAATAAAGAAACTGCTTAATATGTTCAAGCGTTTCATCGATAATTACCTTTACATAAGCATATCTAATGTGCTCTCAGATTTTTCTGCCAGAATATACGATGAAACAAATTACCTTGTAGAGGCAGAGAATATAAAGCGTATAGGGAATAATATAAAGAAATATGATATCATAATCCCTGAAGTTCTATTCGCGTCCCGGCAGGTTATAATACTTACATATATTGGTGGCATAAAAGTTACAGATGTAAAAAAACTGAAGGAGAAAGGAATAGACCTGCCAAAACTGGCCCATAATCTTGATCTCACATTTATCCGGATGTTATTGAGAAACGATATTTTCCATGCTGACCCCCATCCAGGAAATATAGCTATTTCTGATGATGGAAAGATAATACTCTATGATTTCGGCATGGTTGGAAAGCTGGACGATGATACAAGGTTCAAGCTTTTAAAACTATACGATGGCCTCATAAATAAAGACCCGGACACCATAATGGACTCACTTTTGCAATTAAACGCCCTATCCCCAGCTGCAAACAGGGGCATAATAAGGAAAGGGATAGAACTCTCAATAGCTAACCTGTCAGGTGCAAACGTTAATGAAATGGATATCAGGGAATTGCTTGAAATCGCAAACAATGTGATATTCGAATTCCCATTCCACCTTCCAAGGGAACTTGTACTCTATATGCGGATGTCATCACTTCTAGAGGGAATATGCAAAACACTTGACCCGAATTTCAAGTTTGTGCTAGTATTGCGTGATATACTTTACAATGAGGGGATGCTTCAGGAATTATATCTTAAAGAAATGAACGAATTCGCCCAGAAGTCAATAATATCAATAGAAAAGGGGCTTGATGTACTGCCACTGCTCAAACGGGCGCTTGAGGAGAGAAATGGCGAAACAAATGAAAATAAAAAACTTCCATCAACTGTATTTCTTTCTGCTATTCTTATTGCTATGGTATTATTTTCCAGGAGTCATCCTGTAATATCATATATTGTTATAATAATAGACATTATCCTTTTTGCATATATTATAAAAAAATAATTATTCTATTTTAACTGTTTTGACATTTTTTACAGGTATTTTTAACGATAAAACGCCATCGTTGTATTTTGCTGAAAATTCCTGTTCAGTATCTACTTCCATTGGAAGGGACATCCTTTTGAAGACTTTTTCCGGCCTCTGGTTCTCAAATACTGTGCCTTCAGGCTTTATTTCTCTCTCTGCTCTGATGACTATAGCATTCTTTTCCAGTGTTACCTTTATATCTTCTCTACTGAAACCAGGAAGGTCTGCTTCTATTCCTATATATCCATTATCTTCATACATGGTTACTGGCGGATACATAAATGTCATTATTTCCTTGGCCCTGTTGTTTATATTTTTCATAAACTCATCTGAGTAATATTTTAACGGTCTGTACATATTTCAAATATAAATTAAGAGTACTAAAAGTTTGTGTTAACCAAATTTATTCAATTAACATTATCTATTCGATTTAACAAATAAATTTTTTCCCAAACCAGTTTTCAGCACTTAAATATTAGACATGGGCACGTCATATTTATCCTATAATTTAATTTATAATCCAGATCAAGTACATCATAAAATGTCTGAATAGTATTAACATCTGGTTCAGACTATTATACCACGGGCATATTAGAAAATTAAAGGGAAATCATATCCATTTTGTTCAAGCATAAAGAAGAGCATTGTTTATACATTAATGTTGGAATAAGCATTTTAAAATACTTCTCGCGTAGAATCAAGAAAACAATAAGAAAATCTATGTCTTCCATGAAAACTTTACTGCGGTATAATATATCCCTGTGTTTCAGCCCATAAGGTTCTATTTACCTGTTTCGCCGGAATTTTCAGTGTTTCTTATTTCAGGCCTTTCACCACCTGCTGGCCTACTTTTCAATATATCTTCTGCCATGGTATATGGATCCTCATCAGGCACATTTTTATCATCTTCAATACTGTCTATGTACTTTGAATAATCGCTATATATCGTTTCCATAACTGTCATTTTCAACTTTCTGTAATATTTTTCCTTTACATTTTTCTTATCCATTCTAAGTATGTTATCTATCAGTTCCCCGTAATTTTCACCTGTAATAGAGTTCAGGCCTATGACCGGTGTTGACAGTTTATTGCTCATATTCAATGATTCCCTGATATCTTTTATTGCCATATATGACC
Organism: Ferroplasma acidiphilum; assembly: GCF_002078355.1. Taxonomy (NCBI): domain Archaea; kingdom Methanobacteriati; phylum Thermoplasmatota; class Thermoplasmata; order Thermoplasmatales; family Ferroplasmaceae; genus Ferroplasma; species Ferroplasma acidiphilum. The sequence goes on from NZ_CP015363.1 coordinate 260,938, forward strand.
CTTCCCTGTCAATTTTATTTATGATAAAAATATCCCCAATTTCCATTATGCCTGATTTAATTGCCTGTATTTCATCCCCGAGCCCTGGAGCAAGTACCACACATGTTATATCCGCAATATTCATCACATCCACATCTGACTGCCCGGAACCCACAGTTTCCAGTATAATAAATTTATTTCCTGCTGCTTCAAGGATTTTGATTATATCCCAGGTATATTCTGAAAGCCCGCCATTAAAAAGCCTGTTGGATGTGCTTCTCATATAGATATTTTTTTTGCTCAGAGCTGTCTGCATCCTTATTCTATTCCCCAGTATAGATCCTCCTGAGAACGGGCTTGCGGGGTCAATAGCAAGCACTGCAACCTTTCCATGCTCCGAAAGTTTCGGGGCAAGATTTCCTATCAGTGTGCTTTTTCCAACTCCTGGTGGCCCTGTTATGCCTATTATTTTTGCATTCCCATGCCTGTATATCCTGCTAATGATCTCTTTCCTTAATTCATATCCAGAATTTTCTATAAGTGATATTGATCTTGCAATGCTCCTGTAATCTCCATGGAGTATGCCATCAGTTAGCCTTTCAATATTCATTTTCCCTCAATTTCCTGATTTCCCTTGCACGTTTTTTTATGTGGCTGATGATCTCGCTAAGTGGTGTCCCAGGACCGAAATTTCCGGTTATGCCCATTTTTTCAAGGGCTGGCTTGTCCTCATCTGGTATTATTCCGCCCCCAACCACTGCTATATCACTCACCCCACGCTTCTTCAAGCTCTCCATAACATTCCTGAAGGCTGTCATATGGGCACCATTTAACAGGCTCAATGCAATTACATCTACATCCTCATTAATTGCGGTATCAACTACCTCTTCTGGCGTTGGCAATAATCCAGCATATATGACATCCATTCCCGCATCCCTGAATGCTTTGGCAAGGACAAATATACCCCTATCATGCCCATCTATAGCAGGTTTAGCCAGCAAAATCTTTATTGGCGCTTCAGTATATTTTCGGTTCTTTCCATTCTCCAAATATATCCCTCCCGATATTTGATATTTCCTCAAGTGTGCAGTAGTTCCGTACGCAATCCATGATATATGGCATTAGATTTACGCTTTCATCTTCCATGGCATTTTTCAGCTTTTCAAGGGATTCTGCAACCTTTGATTCATCCCTTTTTGATTTTATATTCTTAAGGCTATTGATCTGCCCGTTTTCAGCTATATCTGTAATTTTTAATGTGTTTATTGGCTTTTCATCCTTATCAACGTACCTGTTCACGCCAACTATTATGTCATCTTCATTTTCAATTTTCAACTGCTTTTTATATGAAGTGTCAGCGATTTCCTTCTGTATGTATCCTGATTTGACAGCATCGAGTATGCCGCCCATTTTTTCTATCTCGGAGAAATATTTGTATGCTTCTATCTCCATCTCACAGGTTAACCTTTCAAGATAATATGAGCCGCCAAGCGGGTCAATCACATCTGCTATTCCTGTTTCCTCTGCAATTATCTGCTGTGTTCTCAATGCAACCTTTACCGCATCGTCTGTAGGCAAAGCCCATGCCTCGTCATAGGAATTTGTATGCAGGCTCTGTGTTCCACCAAGTACTGCAGCCATTGCCTCTATTGTTGTCCTCACTATATTGTTAAGCGGTTGTTGCCAGGTAAGTGTATAGCCAGATGTCTGTGTATGGAATTTCAATTCCATGCTTCTGGGATTTTTGGCATGGTATTTTTCTTTCAATACTGTTGCCCAGATTCTTCTGGCTGCCCTGAATTTTGCTATTTCCTCAAAGAAATTTATCGATGAATTGAAGAAAAATGACATCCTGGGTGCAAAATCATCGACGTTCAGTCCAGCATTCATGCCCATCTCTATGTAATAAAATCCATCGGCTAGGGTGAACGCAAGTTCCTGGACAGCACTGGACCCTGCTTCCCTTATATGGTACCCGGAGACACTTATGTAATTCCATTTTGGCACATGCTCTGTTGAATATGTAAGCATATCCCTTATAAGCCTTAAATGGGCTTCCGGTGGATACATCCACTCTTTCTGGGCTATGTACTCCTTCAATATATCTGCCTGTACAGTTCCGGCTATCTTCTCCAGCGGAATGCCTTTTTCCTCTGCAAGGACGAAGTACATGGCAGTAAGTATGGCAGCAGGGGCATTGATGGTCATTGATGTGCTGACCTTGCTGAGGTCTATGCCATCAAAAATTCGTTCCATGTCATGCAGTGAAGATACATTTACACCGCATTTTCCAACCTCACCTTCAGCCCTTTTATTATCACAGTCAAATCCATAAAGTGTTGGCATATCAAAGGCAATGCTGAGCCCTGTTTCTCCATTTTCTATAAGATATTTCAATCGTTTGTTTGTATCGTCCGGTGTTCCGAAGCCTGAAAACATTCTCATTGTCCAGTTCCTTCCACGGTACATATTCGGATATACGCCTCTTGTAAATGGATATTCGCCGGGGTTTCCAAGGATACTGTCAATATTGTCCGGGAGGTCGCCACGTGTATATAGCTCTTTTACCGGCATTGATGATGAATTTGTCCTGATTTTATCCCTATACCCCGTTTTTTTATTCCACGGTTCCAGTATAGTCTTTTTCCACTCTTCATAGTTTTTATCTTCCTTAAAAGATCCTTTTATTTCTTTAATTTTAAGGTCCCAGAAATTTTCCATAATAGCCTAATGGCTAAAAGCATTAATATTTTTCTTATGGGATTTATCCCAACTATTTTAAATATTTTGCCTGGCAATTAGCGGGAGAGCTTGGACATTCTATCTACCATATTTGTTATATATCCATTTAAACCCGAATTAGCGATAAACACACCATCCTCTTCCCTGTCAACTGTCCACGGAACTACAAAATATCCATCATCCTGTATTTCCTTAAATTTTTTCATATATTCTTTTTTGTATTCCGGTAAGAATAATGAAACGCCCATTGATTTCAAATCCTTGCAATCTATTTTTCCAATGTATTTTTCAGAATGCTGGTCATAATCAAAACCCAGCATGATAGTCCTGCTTAGCTCGCCCGCCCTCCTCAAGGCATAAGGGTCAAATGATATAATGCACACATGGTCTTCCATGCCCATGGATTCGACAACCTGCAGTGTATACTTAGTTAATTCATTTTTTACAAGGTAACCATCATCATGCACAGTTTTAAGCTCAACGAGAAAATATTTATCCCTGAATAATTTAAACAAATCACGCAATTTTGGTATATTCTGCCCCCTTACCATAATTCTGTCGATTTCAGCGGATTCAATGTTTTCTATATCCTTATCAATTGAGGCAAGCCTGTTAAGGTTAAAATCATGAATAATATATACTTCATTGTCGCTGCTGAGGTGAACATCAAGTTCCACAATATCTGTAAATTTGAAAGCGTTTTCAAATGATTCTATGGTATTTTCGACATATTCGGAAGGCAAACCTCTATGGCCCACAACCACAAAATTTGATTTAATGTAATCTCTTATATTCATGGCGTGTAATATAACCCGGGCTTAAAATAATTTCTAATGCAAAGTTATAAAAATAAAATTTAGAAATCGAACTTTTTAATTATTTTTTCGTTATAATAACTTGGATATGTATATTTTCTGAGCAATGGATAGTAAGTAAGATTAAATTTTCTAAGAATTTCACGTACTTCCTTGGATGAATACGTTACATTAAACTCCTCTTCTATGTATTCTTGAATTTCGTGGACTGTGCATACCTTTTTATTTTCTACACAGTTCTTCAAGGCTATCATCTGGTTTTCATGTAATTTTGAAGGCCGACCCATGTATGTCCTGACCAAAACTCTCTTTTCTTTTCCATTTTCAACTGATATTACAGTTTCTAATTGATTCTGTCCCATACTTTCACCCTACATTTCCATCATACGTATAACGTATAAATACGTTATTATTATGTGAAAATTAATCAAAAAAAAACGAAAACATATATATTTTGTCTGATTTCATTATTTTAACATTTATATTCAATATTATAACATGAAACTATTAGTATCTATATTTTTAAATCGAAAAGTAACATTAAATATTTAAAAGATGAACTTTTAATTCTTACTTCGATTTATTCCTATTTTCTAAATATAATTGAGAATAATATCCACCAATATAATTCAATAATCTGTAGAAAAATACAATAGATGTAAAACGGTCAACATAATATTTTGTGATACCGTATACATAGCTACAGGATAGGGGCACCGGGCAAATATTCTATTCCAAAATAAATAAACTATAAATTTTAGATATTCACATTTTTTGAGATGAAAACCAATCACAATAAACAATTAAAATCTTGCAACTTTTCAATAATATAGATTATATAATTCTATTAAATTACTCATAATGAAATTTGCAGTACCCGGATTTGATGTTGTTTCAGATTTTTATGGTTCTATCAGCGGGGTTAAATTAACTGTTCCTGGAAGCCAGTGGTTCATTATTCCCTCTATTATATCATATTTTACTTCACAAGGAGTTAAAACTTACTTTGAAACATTGCCTGAAGTATATATTAGAAAGAGGGCTAATGGATCGCCCATAACCATAGGGAATCTTGTAATTGAAAATAGGCCTGAAATTATATGTCAGAGCAACAGGCTGATACATGACATGAAAGCGATGGAGAGAAAGGAGGCATTTGAAGACGCCCTCTGTGTCGCTTATACAGGCAAGAAGAAGCAGGTGAGCATATCGGAACTTAAAAATTTCCGATTTGCTATTCCGAATCCGAGAACCAGTGCTACCGGAATTGCCTTTAAAAATTATTATGAGGAAAAGTGTGGTTATTATGGGGAATTAAAGGAAAATACAGCGATCTGTGACGTTCCTAACAGGGAAATTCCAAAAAAGCTCATCAATGGGGATGTGGACTATGGAATAATGTTAAAAAGCGAAGCGAACTACTGGAAATTCCGGCATTATTTTCCCGATGTTGTAAAGGAAAAATTTTCATGGCTTCTTCTGGAAAATGCCAGCCCAGCTGCAATAGATGTTTTCCACACAATAGAATCGGGGACTTTTAACGAATATTATGCCAGATATGGTTATATTACAGCTGACCGTGCAAAATCACCTGTATAGTTTTTCAGTAAAAATATTTTTATATTAGTTTAGGCTTAATCTAATGTATCGTGGTCTAATATGAAAGACAAAATGGAATTGCTCTGGAATAGCATTGTTAATTATTCTAAGAAAAATGGCTTTTCTCTATATTACTCCACTGATGTGGATATAGTTATAAGCTTTGAATGGGACAAACATATGGGTGGTGCATCTAAATTCCTGAAAAATGCGAAGGATAGTGGGATAAAATCTCTTGTGCTTTCTGTTAAACGCTTTGAGGATGAGGATATGGATTGCTCCACCATAGATTGCAATAAATACAGGAACAAAATAGCTGAAATTGATATTATGTACATATTTAACGATGTTGGCTATAAATATCATGATGAAGCTGACTGGTTCTCAGAACTTAACACATTCAACATAGACGACCTGCTGGAAGAGAATGAAGAAAAGAAGGTACTGCCGCTTACCCGGGAAGTTAATGAGAAATCCATCGATTCCCTGGTGCAGGACATGATTCAATATTTCAACAATGAATTTCCAGATAGCTCAAATTATGACATGGAAGAAAATATGAGGACTTTCTGGCTGTACAAGGGAATAAATTTTGATTTCCCCGTGGAAAACGATTTAAAATTAAAAATTGACAAGGTAAACCATGAGGCCCGCAGGAAGATAGAAAACAATAAAAAGTCTGAGGAAAGAGTGAAATTATTAAAATTAATACCTGCAGTTATAACCGAAACAAATGGGAATGAAAATGGAATTATAACACGTGAACAGCTTAAAAATTACTTATCTGACAAAGGCATAAAGGTACAGAACTCTAAAAATATAGATTATATGTATGAGCAGCTTCTAAAGCAACTCCGTATCCAAAATAAAAAATATTAATTTATGTATTGTCTGTTAGAATACTTTAATCTGGATTTTCTACTGTATGTATCAAATTATATATAATTTCATTTTCAAATTGCAAATTTTTCTGAAAGAATTATACATAAAAGTATTAACACCGCAGAGTTTTGGATTGGAAAATATATCGTAATATTAACCGGTTTAATATGTATATTATACTCCCTCAAATTTGCCATTTAATTAGCCTTTAACAAGAAATTGCAAACATCTACCATTTTTCTTTATATATAAAGGTATAATTTGTAATTATCATGACTAATTAGTCCTTTAAGCAATTAGCAAGAATAAAGACAAAACATATATATTATTCTATTTGCTTAACATAATTAGTTAATTAGGTGAATTAAAATGGTATTGACAGAAGAAAGAAATAAGTCGGAAGTCAGATTGGCTAATGACTTTGAAATAAGTAGAAATGCACCATTCAAAACTGTAGATGAGTTTTTGAAGGGAATGGGCCATTTAATTACAGACGATATGCTTGTTTTAAGAGTAACAGAAAGCTTATGCCCCCTGTGTGCAGATGAAGAGAAATTCGATCAGATGAGAATCCCCGCAATAGTATATGAAGAAGGCGGAGAAGTAGACCTTATAAAGGAATGCGCAGAACACGGAATAACAAAAGAAAAATACTGGGAAGACTATGATATGTACGAGGAGGCTAAGAAATACCAGGACAAAGAGGGAACAAAAATACTTAACCCCAACGTAGCAATATATGCTGATAAAATTATATGCCCCACGCACTGTGGACTCTGTGTAAAGCATAAATCCCATACAGGATTGGGAAACGTAGTTATAACAAACCGCTGTGATTTATCATGCTGGTACTGTTTCTTCTACGCAAAAGAAAACGAGCCCATATACGAGCCATCACTTGACCAGATCAGGTTAATGCTCAGAAGAATGAGAAACGAGAAACCTGTTGGTGCAAATGCAGTTCAGATAACTGGCGGAGAGCCAACATTAAGGGATGATATAATAGATGTAATCAGAATAGCCAGGGAAGAAGGATATGAACATGTGCAGATGAACACAAACAGTGTCAGGGCCGCATACGATCCAGACTTTGTTAAAAGAGCCAGGGACGCAGGTTCAAACGTTGTTTACACAAGTTTTGACGGTCCAACCCCGAGATCAAACCCGAAGAATTTCTGGGAAATCCCTATGGCATTGGAACACTACAAACAGGCACCCATGGGTGTAGTTCTTGTACCTACAGTTATTGGTGGAATAAATGACCAGTATCTTGGAGATATGATCAAGTTCGCAAAGTCAAACATGGACGTTGTAAGAGGAGTTAACTTCCAGCCAGTAAGTCTTGTTGGAAGAATGTCAGATCGTGCCAGAGCAAGACAGAGGATAACAATACCTGGTGCAATAAAGAAAATCGAGCAGCAGCTTGATGGAGCAGTTGGAAGGGAAGACTTCTTCACAGTTCCGGCAACAACTGATGTATCTAACTTTGTTGCAGCTCTGAAAGGACATCCAACATACAAACTGTCCATACACTTTGCATGTGGAATGGGAACATACCTGTTCATTGACAACGACAAGATAATACCTGTAACAAGGTTTGTTGATGTTAAGGGAATGTTTGAATACCTATCAGAATTAGGAGATGACATAAAATATGCAAAATGGCAGGCACCAAAGAAAGTGGAATCTGTAACCAAATTATTGCTTCACCTGAAGAAATTCGTTGATTACAGCAAAGCCCCGGAAGGATTCAAGCTGAAAGATATGGTATATAACGCCTTTACAGAAGGTGATTACCATGGTCTGAAAGCTTTCCATTATAAATCACTATTCGTAGGATTTATGCACTTCCAGGACCCATACACATATGATGTTGACCGTGTGGAAAGATGTGATATCCATTATGCAATGCCTGATGGAAGAGTTATACCTTTCTGTGCATTCAATGTTATACCTGAGCTGTACAGGGATTCAACACAGAGAAAGTACTCTATACCTGCAAATGTGTATGAACAGAAGACTGGATTTGACCTGAAGAAGGACAAATACTTCAGAAAATACACAGTTGAAGAGAAGAAGAGGATCATAAGCTTCTATGAAAGAAGCCTTGGAAGAAACCTCACTTCAAAGGAAATAGGACTTGATCTGGACAAGGATGAAATACCAATGATTTCATCTGTAAACCCTGACCAATAATTTTTTTGTTATTTTAATAACAGATTTTTTAATTAAATTTAAGTTCATTTTGTATTCAATCTAAATGTTCAGATTTTAAAGTTAATTTTATATGTGTACGCTAAACACAATAATATAAAAATTCGATCAACATATTTATATTCAAACACATTACCATATTATATGAAATATGATATTCTTGACCATACAGCCGACCTTAAAATAAAAGTATACGGCAATTCTTTAAACTCAATCTTTGAAAACTCTGTTGCTGCCATATCTGATTTAATCACCGGTTCCAGCAGTATGGAGAATACCATTAAGAGAAAAGTAGAAATTACAAAACAATCGGTTGATGATATGCTTATCCAGCTTCTAAATGACGTAATATTTTACCTTGAAACTGAAAATGTATTGTTCCAGAGGGCAGAGATAAATATTTCAGGCAACAGGCTTAATGGAATACTATCCGGAACAAAGCTGCCTGATAACCTCTGTTACAGCAATGCAATAAAGGCAGTAACATATTATAATCTTGAAATAAGCCCCGAGGAAGGGTTTGCTATCCTTGTCCTCGATGTTTGATTATTGAATTTCTATTAAAGGCCTCCCTGGCCAGGGGTTTTTCTTCAGTATTTCACTGGACTTCACCACTGCAATTTCTATCTTTAATACGGATTCTATGTATTCTTTGTTTTTTGATATTATGCTATATTCATCCACGGGTTCAGGGTCTATCCTGTTTTTGTTTTTCATGTAATCAGGTATCATCGACTTATACTCCCTTTCCAGGCTGTTTGCCATATAACCTTTAATAAAATCCTCCTGCTTTGTTCCATAAACAGTAATAACTGCCTTCTCCGGCTTAATGCGTATAATTTTTATTATTTCCCTGATATCAGATATAACCCTGTTAAGGTAAGTTTCTGATTTAATAATTCCAGAGTCTATCCTACTTTCAATATTGGTATCTATAGGCTGTACGCTGACAAATGTTTTATTGTCTATGTGGCGGTGCCAGTATTCCTCGCAGGAAAATGGTATTACCGGGGAAAGTGCTTTGAGCCAGTCAGCCAGGATAGGTTTCAGTGCACTGTTTATATTACCACCATGGTTTTCCACGTTTTTTAAATCATTCATCACATTATAGAAAATAGAAATACACGCATCTCGAATATTCATAGATTCCATGTACCCGAGATAATTTTTCAGGTTTTTATAGAACGACGACCTGAACCAGTCATATATGTAACCATCTCCTGGGTTATCACCTGAATATCCATCAAGAAGCCCTATAAAATAGGAATAACGTTTGATTACCGATGATATATCCTTTTCATTCCAGTCCAGGAGCGATGAAATATCTGCTCCTGCAGCCATAAATAATCTGTATATATCCGCTGAATACCTGTTTATAATTTCCAGAAGGGAAATAACATTGCCCTTGCTCTTTGAAATTTTTGCACCATTTGATATAACAAGCCCGGATATCATAAGGCCTCCAGGAAGCTTACTGCCGGAAAATATGGCTGCATGGTTCATAATAAAAAATGCCAGGTGATTTGAAATATGTGGCGGTGCAGTAATCCTAAGGTCATTGCCATACCAGTAATCAAATTCTTTCTTTGCTGATCTGGCATTTTCCATTATATAATCATCATACCTGTTACGGATCTCCTTTCCAAGCAGGACATAATCCAGTATATCGCCGGGTATGCTGTGGAGCCTGTCATAAATATTTTTAAGTTCCTTTTTATTGGTATAGGCAAGCATATATATTGTAGAATCTGATAGTGATTCTATAACCCAGTTTTCATCAAATGGGAGACGGGTGCCTATTCCTCTCTTTCTGGCACATGGGCGCTCTTTAAGCCAATCAATGGCATCCATCATCAATTTCCGGTACAGTTCAGGGTAGAAACGCATGGAATTTATGACCTCATGGGCTTTATTCTTGAGCCACTCAGGCGAATAATCAATGAACCACTGGTCTTTTAATACTGCCACTATAACCCTGGAGCCAGACCTTGTAACAGCTTTCCTTGTTGTCTCATAAAAAATTACAGCCATATTTTTTGATATCAGGTCATTTTTAATTGCTTCCCTGCCGGCTGCAACATTCATTCCGCTGTATGGGCCGGAATTTATGAGTACTCCATTATAAAATTCTTCCTTATAGAGCTCCTGTGTAGCTTCCTTTAGCTTGCTTTCATTGTGTTCAAGCCCGTATTTTTTAACAAGTGATTCAACAGACATTTTGCTTTTTACTTCAACAACTTTCTTTATGCTATTTTTTATGTTGTTTCTGCCATAATATAAGTAATCAAATATGGAATGGCCCGGTACAGAGTAAACAACTCCAGTACCATTGTCCGGATCAACAAAATCAGCTCCTATCACATCGACAGGAGTATCCTGGAAAGGAACATTGAATTTTTCACCTATAATTTCTTCAGGATTTACTGAACCAATGTATTCAATTCCATCATGCTGGAGGGAAAATTTAGTATACCCATCCGCAGACATAACTACATCCATGTTATTGTAGCGGACCATAGCATACTGGGCATCAGAATTTATCCAGAGATTTGTCACACCGAATAGTGTTTCAGGCCTTAAGGAAGCAGCTATGAGATAATATTTATCCCCCTTAAAAAGGACGCCTGTAAACTCTTCTATTGTTACCTTGTCAGTATCTCCATCCTTTATATCATCTTCCCCTACAGCATTTTCATCATTTATGCTATAAAGTATAGGGTATTTGCCCTTTTTTATAAGCCCTTTTGATTCCAGCTGCATAAATTGCCATTTAACGATTTCCTGATAAAACGGGTCTGCTGAAGTAAACTTTCTGGTCCAGTCAATTGAGTATCCGAGATCCATGAAATCTTTGACTATCACCCTTGAAAAATAATCTGCAATATTCTGGGGATTTTTGAAGGATTCTATAATCCCATCAATATCGGAAGGGTTTTCATATTCCATAAGGTAATTTCTGTAAAGTTTTATGGTACCGGGGTCACCGTTTCTGATCCTCTCCGAGAAAGCCAGGATGGGTGTTCCACTTTCATGGAATCCCATAGGAAAAAGCACATTAAACCCTGTAAGCCTTTTGTACCGGGCGATTATATCCCCTAGTGTGTATGTCCTTCCATGGCCAACATGCAATGACCCATTGCTGTAGGGCCAGGGGACAGTTACAAAAAACTTCGGTTTTGTATCATCAATTGATGGTTCAAATATATGGCTCTTCGCCCATTCATCACGCCACTTTTCTTCTATTTCACGGTCCATTTACACCACTAGTACAGCTGCGGCTATGACCGTTGCCCATTCATCCGGTTTGAGGACAACGGTGGTAGCTGCAATATTTTTTGTAGTCAGGATTTTATCATCAAGCACATATTCATTTTTTTTGTCTTCCCACTTCAGGTGGTCATCCAGGCCCATTGTGCTGGCCAGCATTTCTGCCGCAAGTTTTTCAGCAAAATGGCCAGAATCATTTTCAGTTTGCCCGAATGTATGGTGCTCGCTCAGATAGCCCCATTTGCTCCTGTCGGACGGCACCGCAACGCCAATCGCAGAGGATATCATCCTGTTCAGTTCATTGGACGAATTTCTTGCCAGTACTGTAAATAAGATCTGCCCGTAGGATAATAACTTAATACCTTCTGATTTATCTACAATTTCTGCGTATGGCGGAAGTATGGAACTGACGCTTACGAGGTTGTAAGCTGCAATATCCGCATCCCTCAATGCATTTTCAAACGATTGAAGCTGTGTCTCTCCGCGCCCTATTCCCCTTGTGAAAAAAATTTTCTTTGGAAGCAACATAGGGGTGTATTATTAATTATTTAAAATATTTATTGAATATTGCTTGGAACTCTCCGGTACAGGTTTATAATATTTTATATAACATACCGCTATTTATAAGGAACAATGTCCATGCAACAGGGAAATGTATTTGATATGCTTGATCCGGCACTAAAGGAAAGCCTGGCAAGAAACGGTATTTTAAATCCAACAGAAGCACAGAAAATGGCAATTCCTGAGATATTGTCAGGAGAGAATACCCTTCTTATATCACCTACCGGATCTGGAAAAACAGAGGCGGCACTGGTTCCACTGCTAAATAAAATATATCTTGAAAAACCACAATCCATAGCCCTTCTTTACATAACTCCACTGAGGGCATTGAACCGTGATATGCTTTCAAGGGTATTTGATTACTGCAGAACCCTTGATATACGGGTGCAGGTAAGGCATAGTGATATATCCCAGGCAGAGAGAAATGAAATATCCAGAAACCCTGCACAGATACTTATTACAACACCGGAATCATTGCAGTTGCTCATGATGGGCAAAAGGCTCCGCGAGCACATAAAAAATATAAAGTATGTAATAGTTGACGAAGTCCACGAAATGGCTCAGAATGAAAGGGGCTCACAGTTTGCCATAGCTATGGAGCGGTTAAAGGTGCTTGCAGGAAATTTTCAGGTTATAGGGCTCTCTGCCACTGCAAAGAATGAAGATGAACTTTCACTTTTCATCTCTCCTTCATCCCCCTGCAAAATATTAAAACCTGTGATAGACAAGAAAATGGATATAAAGGTTATTTTGCCTCCTCCCAGCAATGATGATATTGCTAACATTATGGCATGTGATAACCAGTACGCAGGGTCTATAGAGAAAATACATTCTATAGTGGAGGAAAATAAGGGCACTATTGTATTTGTCAATAGAAGATACGTTGCTGAAGATATCTCATTCAGGCTAAGGCTATGGCTTAAAGATCCGGATATTGAAGTACATCACGGATCACTATCCCGCGAAACCAGGGAAACAGCCGAAATGGATTTTAAGGAAAACCGGGTAAAGGCACTTATTTGTACTTCATCTCTGGAACTTGGAATAGATGTGGGTTCAGCGGACATGGTAGTCCAGTTTAATTCTCCCAGGCAGATAAATAAAATGGTACAGAGAATTGGCAGGGCAGGTCATTCTTTGCAGAAAGTTTCCCGCGGGATTGTAATATGCAATGATGTTATCGAACTTGAAGAAGCAAAGGCTATAGTTGGCAATATTAAATTAGGGGAACTGGAAAATGTAATGATAAAGAAAAATTCCCTTTCAACCGTTGCAAACCAGATAATGCTCGAGCTTAATTACTCGAAGAAAGTGGATTATAATTATCTGTATAGAATAATTACCGGTGCATATCCATTTAAGACTCTAGAATTTGAAGAATATTATGCTGTGCTGGAACTTCTTTCAAGAACACATAAAATCATCATAGATGGCAATTTTATTATAAAGCGGTATCCGGTTCTTAAATACTTTATAGAAAATATATCAATGATAGCAGGTGAAAAAAATTACAGGGTAATTGATGTAATTAATAAAAAATTTATAGGAACCCTGGATGAAAAGTATGTTGTGAATGAGATTTCTCCAGGTTCATATTTTGTCATTAAGGGTTCAACATGGAGGACAATAAGGATAGATGATGATAAAATATATGTTGAGCCCTTCAGCACGGCAGCCATTGCACCACACTGGACAGGCGAAGAGATACCGGTTCTCTACGAAGCCGCATCCAGAGTATCACAGGACAGGAAAGAAAAATATGTTCCGGAATTCCTGAACGATCGGGGCAAAAAAGCCCTTGAAGAATGGTATAAAAATGACATGGCTACACTGGATAAAATCATAATAGAAGCCCATAATTCAGAAATTATTATACAGATCCTTCTGGGAAGCCTTGGCAACTTTACCCTGGCACAGATACTATCCGGGCTGCTAACATCAATCACAGGAGAAAGCGTGGAAATGGATTATTCACCATACCACATATATATGAGGGTTTCAAGGAACATTTCAGCAGAAGATGTAAAGAATTTAATTATGAATATAGATATAAACAACCTTGATGGCTATGTCAAATCATCTGCCCGGAGATCAAGATTCTTCAATAATGTATTTTTATATGAAGCCAGAAAATTTGGCATCATAACGAATGAAGCGGACATAACCAGGATCCGTTTTGAAAAAATAGTGGACTCATACTATAATACAGTTGTATACGAAGATTCCATAAGAAAGCTCATATTTGATTACATGGATATTAACGTTCTGCATGATTACCTTGAAAACCTTGATGATTCAAATTTTATACTCAAAAACAAAATCTCAGATTCTTCAAATATATTCCTGTCTCATTATTCTGAAAGGGTCATGCCACTCAAGCCTACAAAAACAATACTTGAATCAATTCGCAAGCGGCTTATGAATGAGGAAGTTATACTTTACTGCACATCCTGCGGTAATAAAAGAACCAGGAAAATAAAAGATATTACGGAAATAAGATGTCCTGTCTGCCATTCACGGCTTGTGGCTTCAATCTCAAAATTTGATGAGGAGTCAATTTCAAAAAAAATAGATGAAAAAACCAGAAAAAGGATGATAAAAAATGCCCATCTGGTGAGAGAACACGGGATTACTGCTGTTATGGTGATGGCTGCCCGCGGTGTTGGCCCGGAGATCGCTTCAAGGATACTTGAAGTTTCATATCTTAACGAAGATGACCTTATAAGGCGGCTTCTCAATGCAGAAACAGATTTTGCAAAAAATCGCCAGTACTGGTAATAATTTACTAAAATCGATTTATATTTTAGGCATGATAATCAAAAGAAACATTATTGCCATTGTTCAATCATCTCCGTGACATTAGTACGTTTTTAATATTCTGTTATTAAACAAATACGCAGATTAAGGCATTAAAAACATGAAAAATATTACTCATAATTTATTTTGCACGAAGCAACAAGGTAAATTAATTATACCTGTTCCTTAGATGTTAGATACATAGATTTGCTACATCAAAAATTTATTATAGTGACTGAAAATGCACTTATTAGATGAATGAGGAGGTAATAGTAAGTAAAAGAGAAGATGGGCGTATTACCGTTTCAGTGCCATACAATCCAGAATATATCGCAAAATTAAAGAAAATTAAAGGTTATCGCTGGCATCCAGAAAGCAAACTTTGGAGTTTTCCCTCTGACAATAGTACTTTGAATGAGATATTAGAGTTGTTTGACAAAAAGGATGTGAATGTGCCATGGCCATTAGAACATGGAAACAGTCTTGAAACCATTCCAGATTCGACTATTGTATTTTTAACTATTAAAGAGGCGGCCGTGTGGGCGTCAAACTATGTAGGAAAAAATGTCACATCTTCTAATATCTCTTACCTTGTTCAATACGGTAGAATTAAAAAAATAAGCCACAATGGAACAACATTTGTAAGAAAGGATGACTTGATAAAGTATTACCAATCATTTAGAGGTAAACGTGAACTTGAGTGGAAAGAACAACTCGGAGATGACCTGAATTGGGCTCTTTCATTTGATTATTTAAGAGAAGCAGACACCACTAAACACGTTCACAGATTACATCCTTATAAAGGGAAATTCATTCCCCAGTTGGTCGAGTATTTTTTGGATGATCATATAGATGATTTCAAGAAGGAGGTGTATTTTAAGAAGGGGGATATTGTATTAGACCCTTTTTGTGGTAGTGGTACAACATTAGTGCAGGCCAATGAATTGGGTATAAATGCAATTGGGATTGATGTTTCTATATTTAACTCGCTGATAAGCAATGTTAAAATTTCCAAATACGACTTTGGTATTTTGAAACTTGAGATAAGCCGAATAACTGAAACGTTGAGGAATTTTATTTCGAAATCCAATGAAATTCAATTTGAACAGAAACTTTCGGAGGCAATGACTAAATTCAATAATCTCTACTTTCCCTCTCCAGAATATAAATATAAATTGCATCGGAATGAGATAAATGAATCAGTTTATGGAAGTGAAAAGGAGGCAGAGTTCTTGCCTGTTTTTAATAGCCTTGTTCGAGAATTTAGAATTCAACTAAAACAGGGAAACAACGGCACATTCCTTGATAAGTGGTATTTACAACCAGTTAGAAGAGAGATAGATTTTACATACGAACTTATAAATAACATTCAGAATAATACAATTAAAGATGTGCTAATGGTTATTTTAAGCAGAACAATTCGTTCTTGCAGAGCAACTACACATGAAGATTTAGCTACCTTAATTGACCCCATAAGTTCGCCATATTATTGCGCTAAACATAAGAAGATTTGTAAGCCCCTGTTTTCTATACTTAGTTGGTGGGAGCGTTACAGTACGGATACTATTGAGAGGTTAGAGCAGTTTAATAAAGTACGTACAAATACGTTTCAATTTTGTCTGACTGGTGATTCTAGAACTTTGGATATTCCCAATAGCTTAAATAGGGATGCACCCGAGTTGGCTGAATTAGTTCAAAACCAGAAAATTAAGGGAATTTTTTCCAGCCCCCCTTATATTGGTTTAATAAATTATCATGAGCAGCATTCCTATGCTTATGAATTATTTGATTTGCCAGAAAATACAGCATCTGAAATAGGAAATATGTCCTTGGGTCAGGGAAGAGAAGCTAGAAACAAGTATGTCATTGATATTTCTAATGTGTTAATAAATTGTAAACAATATCTTGTAGATGACTATGATGTATTTTTGGTGGCGAATGATAAATTTAACTTATACCCTTCAATTGCAAATAAAGCAGATATGAATATAGTAGAACAATTTAAGCGCCCTGTGTTGAATAGAACAGAAAAAGACAAAGGTGCGTATTCAGAGGTTATATTTCATTTGAAGAAGGGATAAAAATGAGTCTAACGGAAATTCAAATAAAAAACGTGGAAAACGTTTTAAGAAATGCTTTACGAAACAAATTTCAGACCTATAAACCAGAAACATCATCTATGCCTTTTCATGTCAGATTGTTGGGAAAAGATCGGTTAGCGTTATATTCTTTTATACATTCACTCAGCACGAATTTTGGAACAAGTATTTTTGAGCCTGTTGCCGTCACTCTGGCAAAGGGTCGTTTTAAAAATGTAAAGTCACACACATCTGTTGGAGATTACATAAGTACACAATCTCAGAATGAGATACAAAGAATTATAGATAATCTGATTACTGCATCTTCATCTCCTAATAAAATAAAAGAGATCGAAGCAATTCGCAAAGTCTGTAAAAGTGGTGATATGGTTAGAGTGAAGCCCACATTAGTGGATTTGTTTCTTGAAGACAAAAATGGAGTTTTTTACTTGTTTGATCTAAAAACAGCAAAGCCAAATATTGGGAATTTCAAAGAATTTAAGAGGACTTTGCTGGAATGGGCTGCAGTAATTCTTGCATCCAATCCCGATTCATATGTAAACACTCTGATAGCCATTCCATATAATCCCTATGAACCAGCCCCTTATAATAGGTGGACTATGAGGGGAATGCTAGACCTGAGTACTGAGTTGAAGGTTGCAGGAGAATTTTGGGATTTTCTGGGAGGTGAAGGTACGTATAAAGAACTGTTAGAATGTTTTGAAAGGGTTGGGATAGAACTAAGATCGGAAGTTGATTCATATTTTGCAAGTTTCAATAAATAAAAGAGCCAATAAAAACTAGTACGATATGGTAGCTCAATAACATACCACAGCGATAATTTTGGTGTATAATAAATGATGAAAATTCTTCTTATACATCTGTACCATTATACCAGTACTTCCCATCAAAAAATAAACATGTTTACAAATAGCTTTATAAAGAACTGCGAATTTTACCTTTATGGAAATTAATAAGCGAAGAATACAAAAAATGAAGGATTTAATTTCACAGAATTTAATGGAAAGCTTCCTGCCCTTTCCACTGGATACAAAACTTTACTCTTCATGGGCTTCAGGGCTCCCGCATGATGGTGAAACCATAATATATACTTCATATATGTACCAGATTTCAGGCATACTTAAACGCTATGAAGAATTGTTTCCCAAAATTTACCGTTTAAATCTACCTAAAAGGTTAATGACCGCATCAAAATTTTTGATAAAGCCAAACAGGGATGAACTTGACAGGTCTTTTAATATACT
This sequence comes from Ferroplasma acidiphilum, assembly GCF_002078355.1. NCBI lineage: Archaea > Methanobacteriati > Thermoplasmatota > Thermoplasmata > Thermoplasmatales > Ferroplasmaceae > Ferroplasma > Ferroplasma acidiphilum. The sequence continues at coordinate 279,136 of NZ_CP015363.1, forward strand.
GAAAAATATAACCTCAATGTTAACAGCACAGGGCTTAAATTTCGGATACTTATACGATGAAGAGCCATATTCAGGAGCCCTGTTGCTGGAATCTGGATTCATTAACGAATATAAAGAGTATGGAAAGAAACTATATAATTTCTTCAAGGAAAGAGGAGTAAAGCAGATTATAACTGTTGACCCGCATACAACAAATGCCTTAAAACGCTATAAAGATTTCATAGACTTTGACATTGATATAAAAAACTACCTGGAGCTGGTTAATTTTAAAGGATCCGGGAATTATGTCATACACGATTCCTGCCTCTATTCACGTGCCATGGGGATGTATGATAATATAAGGGCAAAAATTAAGGATTCTGGAATATCTGCAAGTGAAAACTATCTCGTAACAGGAAAGGACATGGGGAGCTGTTGCGGTGGTCCACTGGCCCTTGTCTCAACTAAAGACAGCGAGGATATATCAAAATCACGTGCTGAGAAATTATTATCTGTCAATGAAAACGTTCTTGTTATGTGCCCGCTATGTTACCAGAATCTATCTCCCTATGTAAATAATATAAAGGACATTGCAGAGGTGGTCTCATGAATTATGAATGGGATGTTGCGGTAAATAAGGCAATTGTAAATAATGCTCCAAGGGTACAGCAAATTCTCGATGATAATCCATACATAAAGGATGTTGCATCAGAATTAAGGAAAACAAAAAACACTGTTCTCGATAATATCGAATCATATATATCAAAAACAGAGGAAAGTGTGAAACGCACAGGCGGGCATTTCCATTATGCAAAGGATAGCAGTGAGGCCATGGATATTGTCCGGGAAATTTTAGGGGAGAAATCAAAAATAGTGCTTTCAAAGTCTAATGTACTTTATGAAATTAAATTGAGAGAAGAGCTTGAAAAGGAAGGAAAGGATATCTGGGAAACTGACCTGGGTGAATACCTTGTCCAGATTAACAACGATATGCCTTCACATCTGGTTGCTCCTGCAATCCATCTTACAAAGGACAAAATAGGCAAATTGCTGCATGAAAACCTTGATAGCACAATAAATGAAAATACATCTCCGGAGGAAATGGTCAGCAGGGTAAGAAAATTTCTCATGGAAAAATATCTCGGCGCTGAAGTAGGGATTACAGGTGCCAATGCTATTGCAGCTGATACCGGTTCTGTCCTGCTCATAGAGAATGAAGGCAACATTAGAATGGATACTGTGCTTCCACAGGTACATATAGCTATAACAGGAATTGATAAAATAGTCCCAACATTGAAGGATGCATTTAATGAAGTGATAGTACAGGCATCCTATGCAGGGTTTTATCCGCCAGCATACATCAATGTTACTTCGGGACCCAGTGCCACAGGCGATATAGAACTTAAACATGTGTCGCCTGCGACCGGACCTAAAGAATTCCATTTAATCGTCCTTGATAACGGGAGGAAGGAGGCTATAGACTCTGATATAAGAGAATCACTCCTGTGCATAAGATGTGGCAGGTGCTATTTTTCATGCCCTTCATACAAGCTTTATGGGAAGGACTTTGGCGATAGCCCATATACGGGACCTACAGGGATTATGTGGTCGGCCATAACAATGAAAAAATATGACAAATCAATGTTATGCATGCATTCTGGAGGCTGTCGTGAAGTATGCCCCATGGATATAAATATCCCGCAGGTCATCGAAAAAATTAAATTCAGGTATATTGAATCCTGAATAATTTTTGCCAGCAAATAATAAATGCAATTCTGCAATATATCCACATGATAAACCATAAACTGGAATACCGCTATAAATCTGATGCACATTTTGTGTACCCGGATTATGATGGATATAATTTCTCAAACATAAATAGTACAATATTATCATTATTCAACATAAAGCACGACGGAAAAGACCTGGATAAGAAGCTGTACAGCAATATATGCGGCACAAAAAAGGTGGTATTTATCTACATCGATGGCCTCGGTTATGATAGCTGGATCAACTATCTGGGAAAATACAGGGCATTTAAGGAAATAAATGAATCAGGCATTGTGTCTCCAATTACCTCCATATTCCCTTCTACCACCGCTGCTGCGAGCAACACAATAAATACCGGGCTTACACCTGCAGAACACGGTTTATTTGAATGGCGCCTGTATATTGACCAGTATGATATGGTTATGAAAAGCCTGCCATTTATTCCCGTGTATAAACAGGACAGGGAAAAATTTATTGAAGCCAATCCGAACCCATCTGTTCTATTTCACGGAAAAACATTTTATGAAACCCTGAAAGAAAACGGTATAAAGTCATATGTAGTTTCACGCTCAGAATTATTAAAGAGCAGCTATAGCCGGATAATGTATTCCGGTGCGAAGGAGAAAAAAAGGTACGATTTTCTTTTTGAAGGGTTTCTCATATTGAAAAAATTGCTGGAAAAGATAAAAGACAATTCATATGTATTTTTTTATATAGAAGAACCTGACAAAATGGAGCATAGATACGGCCCGGGAAGTCCAGAGCACCTGGAATCACTCCATTATATGGCAGGCTTATTTAACAGCCTGTTCGAGAACCTATCCGGGCAGGATATTTCAATAATAATTTCATCCGACCACGGATTTACGCCGGTTAATCATAAAACCTATGTTTCAGGTGTAGAAAACTTAATGTCCACAAAGAATGGAAAAAGAATGCCGGAAACATGGAGTCCACGTGATATGGCAATGTATAGCGAAAATCCGGAAAAACTTAAATTATTTCTTGAAAACCAGCTGAATGGGAAAGCAGATGTGATAACAAAACTAGAACTCCTGGAATCCGGTATACTGGGCAGCAGGAAGGTTGATGAAAAATATGCATCCAGGCTCGGTGATGTTATAGTGCTTCCATATTCCGGAAATACTGTATGGTACAAATATTATGAAGATGATATAATAAAAGATCGTGGGATGCACGGTGGGCTTAGCAGGGAAGAAATGATTATACCATTGGCAACAATAAATTTAAAAGATATAAAAAATTATTAATTTATTTTGTGTTTTTGATTAAATTTTCATAGACTTCAAGGAATTCAAGCCCTTTGTTTATCCCACCAAATAATTCGTCCCTTTTTATGCTGTCTGTGTTTTTCCTCATCTTTTCCGGTTCTTTTACACCGGCATTTCCAATCATGGACTGGACGCACCTGTTGATTCTCAGGGGGCTAAGCTCAAATTTGTACAACATGTCTACTATATCCTTGAGATTGTCTATTATAAACTGCCTTGATGGAGCATTTGAAGCCATTGCAACAAAGAACGAATCCATATCCTGCTTCTTTGCTTTTCCGGATTTGACAAATTCCATAATTGCACGGTGGTTTTTATTGCCTTCAAGTGCGCCAGATGCCGTTATGGCTTTTGTTTTGTCCTCATCATTTTTCGTGTTTGTTATAATATCCGCAAAGTAGCTGAAATCCTGGTTTATCTTTGCCTCAGCAACCAGATATCCAAGCCTGAAATCAGGGTCAACATTTTCGTAGCTGCTGTATTTTTTTAATAATGATTTGCAGAAATCATTATTTATATATGCAAGCTTTGTGTAAAGCCCGGAAAGGGTAATTTTGAAATTAAAATCATCTTTCCTGTTTGCCTCTACATACTCCATTTTGTCCTTTATATAGAAATTGGCCAGGTCCCTGAAATAATTGTTGTCTGTTATTGTATAAAGGTTGAAAAGTTCCTTTGATATCTCATCTATTACTATGTTCTCATTTATTCCATAAAGCTTTTCCAGCCTTCTGACATAGGTTGTTATATTTATTTTTCCTGAAAGCAGGAAGGCATAAAGGTCATTTGCAAGCCCCCATTTCTCCTCTGCTGTAATCTGGGAAAGGTTTCTTGATATATTTTCAAACATGGAATCATCGTATAAAACCCTGTAAAATCCATTATGGTTGAAATTAAGGGATAATATATCGCCATCCAGCTTCATTTCATTTCCTTCCATCAATAACTTTTCCTCACTGGAGAACCGGTTTATAAATAATGGTATTTTCCATGATGAATTTTTATCACCTTCAAGGAAATAGAACTGTTTCTGGGATATTTTAAGTGAATCCCCATCCTTTGCAGTTTCAAGGTATGGATACCCCTTCTGGGAAATCCACTGTTCCATAATGGTTGATATACCCTTGCCAGACTCCTTTTCTATGGCATTCCACAGGTCAGATCCGGATGCATTGCTGTATGAGAATTCTTTTAAATAATTTCTCATGGCCTTCATAAACACATCTTTGCCAACATATGCCTCTATCATTCTCAGGACATTTGATCCTTTGCCATACCTTATTTCATAGGATAATTGTGATATGCTCCTTGGGTCTGTAACATCAGCATTTATTGGATGGGAATTTTTTAGTGCATCCATGGTATAGGCACCATCTGTCTGATCCAGAAGAAAATCTCCGAAGAATTTCCAATCGGGATTTGTGCTATCTACTGTCTTGAAGGCAAAGAATGTAGCAAAGCTCTCATTAAGCCAGAGGTCATTCCACCACTTCATTGTTACCAGGTCACCGAACCACATATGGACAAGTTCGTGTGTGATGACTTCTGCAGTCCTTTTGTAGCTTCTGCTAGTTGTTGATTTATCTATGTTCAACAAAATTTCCCTGAATGTTATCGCTCCCCAGTTTTCCATTGCACCTGCGGCAAATTCAGGCACCGATATGAGGTTCAACTTTGGAAGCATGTAATCTATGCCTGTGTAGTTTTCAAGATACTCAAGGGACTTTTTGGCACAATCAATCGGATACCTTGACTCTGTCAAGTGCCCTTTCATTGCCGTTAAAGCCAATCTTTTTCCCCTGTATTTATCCTCCATCTCATCGAAGTGGCCCACACCCAAATAAACAAGATATGTAGCCATTACCGGTGTTTGTTCGAACTGCACAACCTTTTTGCTGTTTTCAAGTGTTTCGAACTTTACCGGCATATTTGATATTGCCTGGAGATCTTTGTCTATTGCCATTGTTATATCAAACGTCGCCTTATAATTTGGATTATCTATGCATGGAAATGCCCTTCTGGCATCAGATTCCTCGAACTGTGTGGACAGTATGTATTCCTTTTCAGTGCCTGCAACATAAAATCCCTTCAACCCTCTGTCATTATCAGATGAAAACTGCACTTCTGCAACTATATCTCCACCATCTGTGGGGAATGTAACTCCATCTTCTCCAGCTTCAAATTTAACATCCGATCCGTTAACTTTTATTTTATGTATATCTATTTTATTTAAATCAAGTGTTATCTTTTTCTCTGCATCTGTAATTTTTATTTTCTCAATGCCACTATACTTCTTCCCGGAAAAATCAATATCCAGTTTTATGTTATAATTAACAACTCTCATACTACTTTATATGCTAAGGTTTAATAAATTTTTTTAGCCGAACATTCTAAATAATAAAAATTGATTACTGAATAATGGATCAAAAATATAGCTTCGCCTATCTGGGCATAACAGCTATCATGGCTTTACTGTTCATACAGTTTATACTTGGAATGTATGTTAACCTGTATGTTTCATTCCCGCCTTTAAATAACGTGTCGCACCTCGCTGGCAACAGCTTTCCCTCTAATTATATAGTAGTAATGGTACATATGATGTTCGGGTTCCTTATACTTATAGTTGCCTTTATACTCCTGCTGTTAAGTGTTAAAATAAGGAATTCAAAGCTTGTTTTATCCAGCGCAATTTCTTTAGTATTTGTAATAGTGGCTGGCATATCAGGTTTATTATTCCTGTTCAACGAAGCTAATTTATATTCCCTGATTATGGCTGTTTCATTTATAATAATAGTATTGTCAGAATTTTATTATCTATATGTTATAAAAGTCTCACAAAATTAATTTTTTAAAAGATCGGAAGACCTTTTATATAATATGTCACGCATCAAAAGGAGAGCACGGAAATTTTCAGGATTAAACCTTCCGGAAAAGCCCTCTTTTCTGGATACAAGCCTGTAATAATACATTACTTCTATTGTTTTTCTGCAGGCCCTGAAAGCAACGTGGGCTGCCCTGTTTTCAGATGACAGTATCTTATAATCATTTGCCCATCCCCTTTCACCTTCGATTTTTTCAAGAAAACTGAAATCGGCTGCTTTTTCACCTGTTATTATATAATTTTCAAGTGATTTTATAAGTTCAACCATTTTTTTATATTCTTCCATATGTGGTTCATCAACCTTCATTAGCCTGTCCAGCAACTCAGCAAGGTCATATTCTTTCATAAAATACATCTGTATGCCTGAATCGTAGTCTTCTTCTTTCTTGCTTACCATGCACTGAAATTTAGGAAATTCTGTCATAATTTATTATGAAGGCAATCAATATATATTTTGCTCAAAATGATAAAATATAAATTTCATTACGGTACCATTATTTTACTCCGTAACCGTATCTCCTATAGATGTATAACGTTCACAATCTTCAATTTCAAAATTCTTTTTTGTTATATCTATAAATTTTTCCTTTACAGAGTTGAAATCATTTTTGATTCCGGAAATATTATCCATTGAAGTCATAATATCCGGGGAAAAATTGCAGGGGTTTATTACATTGAATTTTTTCAGGTCAGTAGATATATTCAAACCCATTCCATGCATCGTTGTAAACCTGTCTATTCCTATGCCTATGGAACAGATTTTTTTATCGCCTACCCATACACCGGTTTTTTCATTTAACATGGGTTTCCCATCTATGCCATAAGCTTCCAGCAGGCTTATTATAGAATCCTGTATAATTTTAATTAGCCCCAGGGCGTTAATATTCCTTCTTTTCATGTTAACTATATAATACGCTACAAGCTGTCCGGGGCCATGATATGTCATATATCCTCCCCTGTTAACCTTTATCGCGTTTGAGAGGTCCCCACTGTAATGGGACCCTGCAGTGTACACATCCGGGTGCTGGAGGAAGATAAAAACATCACCGCTTATCCCTTCATTAACCAGTGCATGCATTTTTTTCTGGAAATTCAATGCCTCAATATAACCAACAATTCCCGGGTCGTATATTCTTTCTACTGGCTTCTTTTCCTCCATTACACTCGAATTCATTCTTTAAAGTTATACATTTCTATGTTTTCAATCCGGCAAATATCTGAAAAACAGTAAAAAATTGTGTAATTTCAGGGTATATAAAAGTATAGCAAAAGAATTTAAATCACTGTGTATTAGTTATATGGTGAAACAAATGGAACATGATTTTAAAATTATTGATTACATAATAAAGGGGAATGAAACACATGACGGTGCAGGTGTGAAGCTAAAACGTATTTTTGGTGGTCCGAATACCGTTCAATTGACAGACCCATTTCTGCTTCTTGACCACTTCGGGTCAGATCGCATAGAAGATTATATTGCAGGATTTCCATGGCATCCACACAGGGGAATAGAGACAATAACTTACCTGCTTTCTGGAAAAGTAGAACACAGGGACAGCACAGACCACCGTGGAACAATATACCCTGATGAACTTCAGTGGATGACCGCAGGTAGCGGCATATTCCATGAAGAAATGCCAAAACCACTTGATGAAAAAAACCCTGAGGAACTGATAAAGGCATACGGAATGCCCACTCTTGTTTCAGGATTCCAGCTGTGGCTTAATTTACCTGCTAAGTATAAAATGTCTACTCCCGCTTACCGCAGCATCAAGGGCAGTGAAGTTCCTAAAATTGAAATTGACGGTGCAACATTAAAAATTATAGCAGGAGAATATAACAAAGTATCTGGCATGTACAATTCACAGTACGGCATCGACCCGCTATACCTCGATATTACAATGGATGAGGACTCAGATTTTGTTTATAGGGTTAAAGATGGATACACATCACTGATATTTTCTATAACAGGAGAAGGAATATCTAACGGCCAGAAACTTGAACCTGATACTGCCGCAATAATGTCCAGAAATGGTAATTTCATAAAAATTCATACAGGAAATTCAAAATACCGCTTTATCCTTCTATCCGGAAAACCATTGAATGAACCTATTAAGTGGTATGGGCCAATAGTAATGAATACAGATGAACAGATACGTGAGGCTATAAGCGACCTGAATAACAATAATTTTGTCCGTGAAAAGAATCCCATAGTAGAATAAGTTATTCTGTAAGAATTATATATCTATTCTATTTTTAGATAAGAATTAAATATCCTGTTGCAATGGTATGACATGGAAAATGATAGCGATGCCAATCAGTATATGATATCACTGAAATATCAGTTTAAATCATACCTGCGGACAAAAAGATTCCTGGGGTTGATTTTATTTACAACAATAATATCCATAGGTATTACTGCTTTAATGCTTCATGATGAATACTCAATGCTCAAAGCCGGAACTCCTTTATTATACTTTTATAAGTACCTTTCAGGATTTTCGGCTGATCTGGTTGTAATTATAGGTGCATTCTTCGGTGGGGATATTATTTCCACAGATACCGGCACAAATGCCGCATACTACACACTTGTGCAGCCTGTAAGGAGATCCATATTATTTGTAGGTAGATTTACTGCTGCCTTAATATCTTCATTTATAATAGTGCTGGTTTACTTCGTAGTTGGCGTTGGCAGTTCCCTTTACCTTTATGGAAAGGTAACACCGGTTATATTTGAAAGCCTTGGAATACTCGTATTATTCCTGGCAGCTGCAATTGCATTTGCATCACTGTTCTCAGGTATATTTAAAGGGCAATCAAGCGGGATTATTGTTTCAGTATTATTGCTCTTTATAGGATTCCCTATAATAGATGAATTTGTAGGCAGTATCGGTGGCATAGACCCGCTATTTTCACTTAACTTTGCCGGTGAAATCATGTACCTTATCTTTGAAAAACCATACCCTGCGGTTAAGGCATCAGGCAGTGGTTTTGGCCCTGGTGCTGGTGCAGGTGCATTTTACACCTTCAGCCCGACAGTGATGCAGGGGCTTGGCGTGCTTATTGCATACATAATAATATGCGGGATAATTGCGATAATATTGTACTCAAGGAGGCAAATAGAGGGATAAATATGGAAATAACATTCAATAAAGTTACAAAGAAATACCATAAATTTATGGCACTCGATGATGTTTCATTCAATTACCGTGACCATGGGGCTATTGGATATCTCGGGCCAAACGGCGCTGGAAAGACCACAACCCTTAAGGTTATGACAAATCTCCTCCGCCCGTCTGAAGGGCATGCGGAATTAAATGGCATAGACGTAAATAAATATCCAAAGAAAGCACTGGCAAATGTTGGCTCTATGATAGAAACGCCAACTCCATATCCATTTCTTACTGTGAAAGAATCAATGCAATTTGTTGGTGAATTAAGAGGAATAGATAAAAAAACAATCAATTCAAAGATAGATGAATTCTATGATGCATTGAAATTGCCACCATTGACATCGAAAATGGGCCAGCTATCCAAAGGTCAGAGGCAAAGGGCAGTGTTTGCATCTGTATTAATATCTGATCCAGATGTAGTTATACTTGATGAACCCACCAGCGGGCTTGATCCATTTGAAAGAAAGATATTCCGGGATTTTATACTGGAATTGAAAAAAACCAAACTGGTCTTCTTTTCATCACATATACTTTCAGAGGTTTCAGAAACCTGTGACGATGTGATTTTTATTAATCATGGCAAGATACTGAAACAGGGTAAAATTGATGAGATAGCCCAGGAGTTTAACACCAATGCCGTCTCTATAGAATTCCTCAAACCCTTAGATAACAATATGATAAAAAACATTCGGTCACTGGGAAGCGGTGTATTAAAGACAGATGGGAAATACGCCGTAATTAAATTTTCAGGGAAGGAAGATGAAAGGGCACAGATACTGGAGAATGCAATAAAACTTGCACCAATTATTTCATATACTTCGTATGGTTCTGACCTGGAATCAGCATACCTGTCAATTCTGGGTGAGAAATCCTAACTTTAGTGGTGGAGTCAATGCTCAGGAAATTTCCGGATAATTTCATGTTCGGTACCGCGACAAGCCCATTTCAGGTGGAAATGGGCAGATCAGATAATTCTATATCTTCAGAGAGCGACTGGTATAAATGGTCACATGATAGTAATATAATACAGAAAACCTATGTAAGCGGAGATTTCCCGGACGATGGCCCGGATTTCTGGAATAATTATAAAAGATTCATCGATGCTTCTATTGATATGGGAAATAATTCCATAAGAATTGGCATAGATTGGGCCAGAATATTCAAAACATCAACTGAAAGTGTGGATGCAGTTGCAAGCAAAAACGAAAAGGGTGATGTTTATGCAATGTCATTCCCTGATAACTTTATCCAGAGAATGGATTCCATTGCGGATAATGATGCTGTAAAACATTATGCTGAAATAATGGAATACATAAAGGCAAGAAATTTAAAGCTTATTTTAACAGCATACCACTGGCCTTTGCCAATATGGTTGCATGACCCTGTAAAATGCAACCAGGATTTTGCAAATTGCAGGGAAAAAGGATGGGCAGACAAAGCCACAGTAGAGGAATTCGGCAAATACACTTATTATCTTTATAATAAATTTCACAGATATGTGGATATTTGGAATACACTGAATGAACCGAACATAATAGCTATTAATGGCTATGTTTATGGCAATCTGGAGGGATTTCCTCCTGGATTGTCTAACTTTTCAATAGCTGTATCCGTTATGAGGAACCTCGCCTACGCACATAATATAGCGTATAAAATTATCAAGGCACTTGATCATTCCTCACAGGTCGGGATCAATGTAGCTGTCCCATATTTCCAGCCTGAAATGGATACACCGGAAAACAGGTTCATTGTAAATTATGTTAAACACATTTTTTATGACCTGTACCTCAATTCTGCCCTGTACGGAAACTTTGACAATTCCCTATCTGGAATTTTTAATGAATCACGGCCCTCTGAATTTGCAGGTACAGATTTTATAGGAATAGATTATTACAGCAGGATAAGGGTAAGATATGTGGACAACGACAATGTTGACCTGAGGTATAGATTTGCCTTTTTGCCCTGCAGCAAGTGCTCGGATAATTACTGGGATATATTTCCTGAAGGCATACGCAATGTTTCGAGGTCAGTATTCAACCATTACAGAAAACCTGTTATGATACTGGAAAATGGGGTTGCGGATGCAGAAGGATCATTGCGCAAAGAATTCATAGAAAAACATCTTATAGAGCTACATAAGGCCATTAAGGAAGATTATATACCTGTAAAAGGATATTTCCACTGGTCTATAGTGGATAACTATGAATGGGCCAGGGGTTATAAGGACAAATTCGGGCTTTATAAAATCAATAATGGAGAATTCGTGAAAACGGAAGCCTCTGAATTTTATAGCAAAATATGCCACGATCATGGTGTGGAAGATAGCGATTTTAAAACTTATTAGCTAAATGAAATCCAGAGAGAATGCATAAAGGTTAAAAATATATAATAAAGCTATATACTATTATATGTATCTACGAAGCTATTTAAATTCACCGGAAGTAATGGAATTAATAGATCATATAGTGCATTCTGATTTTGTAAAATCCATGAAAGATGGAACTATAGAGGATGAACGATTCAGGTATTACTTAAAGCAGGATCATATATATCTAAAATATTATAAAGCAGCAGGAGACGTTATAGGGAAAAATACCGGTGATGATAATATCAGGGAACTCTACAATGAAATTGGCAGCGAAGAGCCAGAATTTCACAGGAACATGTTAAAGCAATTTGGAATAGATGAGGCCGGAATAAAAGAATCTGAAATAAACTATACAACATATTCTTACATAAATCACCTTTTACGGTGGTCAAAAGACTCTTCTATTAACGGGATGCTATCCATGTTCCCATGCCAGTGGTCTTACGGTTATATTGCGGAAGCAACTGCAGCACCCTCAGAAAAATATCTATTCTGGTTTGATTTTTACCGGTCAAAAGATTACAGGTCAATAACTGATAAATATCTTGAAATATTGCAAAAAGAACCTTTAAGCACATATCAGGAACAGATTATCAAATTTGGCCTGGAGTATGAATTAAATTACTGGAAAGAATGCTATATCGAAATAAAATAAATAGTGGTTTACCATTCACATCTAATGATAAACGGGGCACTGGATTACCTGTATAACCTCAAACGGGAAGGCATTAAACTGGACCTGACTGCAACTCAGGATTTCGCCAGCCATGTGGGCAATCCACAGTCTAAATTTAAGACGATACACATAGCAGGAACAAATGGTAAAGGTTCCATAGCATCATATGTGTATAATATACTCCGGCAAAAGTATAAAACAGGAATGTACACATCCCCGCATTTGCTTGATTTCAACGAAAGAATAATACTTGATTTAAATATGATTCCCGATAGTTATATTATTGATTTTATGAACTCAAACCGCGATTATATAGAAAATCTTGCAACCGTATATAGAAATCCCACATTTTTTGAAACCACAACAGTAATGGCATTCAAATATTTTGCTGACAATAATGCTGACTACGCGGCGATTGAAGTCGGACTAGGTGGGAGGCTGGATTCTACCAATATAATTAACCCGGAAGTAAGCGTCATTGCACAGATAGGGTATGAACATTATCAGAGGCTGGGCTGTTCACTAACTTCAATAGCCCACGAAAAGGGTGGAATAATCAAAAATGGAAAACCGGTTGTACTGCTGGATAATAAACCCGAAGTTGTGGCAGAGATTACTAAAATTGCCAGTGTAAGGAATTCAAAGCTTGTAAAAATTTCAGATTATTGCTCTATAACGGATCTTAAATTCAATCTTGACGGCATGTCTTTTAAGCTCCAGACACCCGTAGAGGAATATCATATCACCACATCAAACCTCGGATTATTCCAGCTCGGCAATATCAGCACAGCAGTAGCAAGCATGGAACTTCTGCCGGAAGGGTCCCCCGGTAAAAAATCCATAGAAAAAGGTATAAGGGAAAGTAGATGGCCATCCAGGTTTGAGGTAATAAGCAGGGAACCACTGGTAATAATGGACTCATCACATAACCCTCCCGCAGCACACGCACTAGTAGAGACCTTCTCAAACTTTGTAACGCAAAAGCCGGTACTGTTGATAGGAATGCTTGATGACAAGGATTATTTCTCCTATATGTCAATATTAAGAAAACTTTCAGACAGTGTAATTTTAACCACACCGGATGAACCATCCCGTTCACTGGATCCGGATGCCCTGGCAGCTGGCATAGGACATATGTTTCCTTCTATCAGAATAATTAAGGACCCAGTTGAGGCGTATAATTTTGCAATTCAGAATTATAGCTGTGTTCTGGTAACAGGTTCAATGTATCTTGTAGGCATGTTAAAAAAGTATCTGGGTTCGTCTGTCAGACCGTTTAACATGGATTAATCTATCGGTAAAATAGTAGGTAACAAACCAGGTTAAAAAACCTATTTGTATGTAGAATATATATGATGTAATTACTGGTATCTATGGACAATCCTTTTATCAAATACAACAAATCAAACGATTACGTGGTGGGCGACCTGAAGAAACTCAGCAGTTCATACATACCCGATAACTTCCCACACAGGGAAAAGCAGATAGATAGCATTGCAAGGGTTCTGAGCTCCATCGTTACAGGCGGGCTGTCATCAAATCTGCTGCTTTATGGCAAATCAGGCTCTGGCAAGACCTCTTCAGTTATTTATGTTACAGGCATGCTTAAGGAAACACTCAAAGGAAATATTAATATTATTTACATTAACTGTGAAATTTATGATTCGCAGTATTCCATCCTGGTATACCTTACCAATGCCATAAATTCTGGAGATGCCCCCATTCCCATACTTGGCCTTCCCCAGGACAAAATATATTTTGAACTGGTTAAAAGATTAAACAAATCAGGGCGTTATACAGTAATAATACTGGATGAGATAGATAAGTTGATTCAGAAGAGCGGCAGTGACGCTCTTTACGTGCTTTTAAAGATAATGGCGGATAGCAACACATCATTGATAGGAATAACAAATGATGCATCATTTGTAAATGCACTGGATGCCCGTGTGCAGAGCAGGTTGAACCAGGAAAGCATCATATTTCCCCCATACAATGCTATGGAACTCAGGGATATACTGAATTTCAGGGTTTCAGGAATAATTAAAGATGGATTTATCACAGAAGCATCCATAAACCTCTGCGCTGCTTTGGGTGCCCAGGAACACGGTGATGCGAGGAAGTCTATAGACCTCCTGAGAATAGCCATAGATTCTGCCCTGAAGGACGGTAAAGATTGTGTTACTATAGATGATGTATACCTTGCCCGTGACAGGTTTGAGATGAACGTTCTGAAGGAGTCAATAAGGACGCTTCCCATCCATTCGAAGATGGTGCTGCTTAGCGCATGCCTCACACAGGAAACAGACGCAGATCTTTCAGTGACCGGTGAAATATATGAAAATTATGGGAACATATGCACCGAGCTGGGATTCCAGCCTCTTACAATGAGGCGGATATCAGATCTGCTGTCTGATCTGGAAGATACAGGCCTGCTTACCACAAATACAAGATCACTGGGAAGATATGGAAGAATGAAATTTATCAGGGTAATGGGTTCTATACAGAACGTAAAGGGATACACCCTTGAAGATCCTGCATTCGTAAATTTTCAGGGTTCAAAAATAGTCCGCCAGTCCAAATTAAGAACCAATTTTGATGCGTATGTGGAAACTTATAAAAACGGCGATTTTGACAATAAATGAGTTTTACAATCACCGGAGTGAAAGTTTCCAGTGTTGCGCATATGCCTGTCACAAAAATTTAATAAGGTTTTTACAATAATGGAATATGTTTAAATTATACAAACTGCCAAAGGAAGATAGGGGAATTATAGACGCCCTCCTTGCCGATGATGTTGTCGGGAGGCAGACAATTACCTATAAAGATGGAGTCAATTATGGCTATGATTCATCATATATTGTTCTTATAGAAGGTCCTGAAGATATTTTTAAAAACGTTGAAACTATTGCATCAGGAAAACTTGAACCGCTGGGCAAATCAAAACAGGAAGATATATACAAAAAGATCAAAGATGAGGAAAACAACTCCCAGAATGGGCTGGGCTTTATTTTTGGATGAATATGCTTATCATAACAGGCATGCCGGGTTCTGGCAAAGATGAATTTGTAAAGGTTGCAAAATCTATGGGCTTTATAGATGCCCATATGGGGAACACAGTAAAGAAAAATGCCTTGGAAAAGAAAATTCCCTTAGATGATGGAAGTATAGGTGCATATGCAACTGAAGAGCGCAAGAAATACGGTATGGATATCTGGGCAAAGAGAACCGCAGAATTGATTACTGAACCTGATATAACTATAGTGGATGGTTTAAGAAATGAGGAAGAGCTTGATTATTTTAAGGGCAATTTCCAGAATATTATAGTAATAGCAGTATTTGCAAATGAAAATGACCGCCTTGAAAGAATACTTGCAAGGGATAGGGAAGACGATTCACATAATTATAATGGCATGCACCAGCGCGATAATCGTGAACTTTCATGGGGTATCGGAAAAGTAATATCACTCGCAGATTACATGATAGTAAACGACTCAAGCCTGGATGAATACCATAAAAATGTAAAAATTCTACTTAACCATATTATTTCAAGGCATCCTGAGATAAATATAAAATCAGGCGCCTAATTTTTTTGTATACTCATAAAGGGAATTAAAGAAGACCTCTCCTGTTCCATTCTTATGCTTGTTGCCATCATTCATCATCTGAAAGCCGTAATAAACCCTTTCAGGATGTGGCATAAGACCTATTACATTTCCTTCCCTGTTTGTCAATCCAGCTATGTCCATAACAGACCCATTGGGATTCCATGGGTATGAAGAATCGGTGCCGTTAATATCTGTATATTGAAAGATCATCTGATCATTTTCTATAACAGAATCCAGTGTTTTCTTGCTGTCAAATATTACTTTCCCTTCCATGTGGGCAACAGGAACCTGTAATATCTTGCCCTCAAAATGCCGCCTAAAAATTTTGTTTTTTGATGTATACTTTATGTATGTATACCTGCATTCAAACCTATCAGAATCATTTGTTCCCAGAACCATGGTTCTTTTTCTTTCTGTACCTGTATCTGGAATCATGCCCAGTTCGCTCAGAACCTGGAAGCCGTTGCATACACCTATCAGTATTTTTCCTGAATCTACAAATTTATTAAGCTCATTTATGTGCGGTGCTAAACGGGAAGCAAATATTGCTCCTGCCCTTACATAATCGCCGGCTGAAAAGCCTCCTGGTATAAACAATAAATCATAATCTTCAAACTTCTTCTTTCCTATTTCCGATACATGTACATATTCAGATTCAAAACCGGATCTTCTAAGGGAAAGGAAAGCCTCTTCTTCATTATTGGTGCCTTCCATTCTTAAAATTCCAGCCTTTAATTCATTACTTTGCACTCTTTCTCTCCTTTGATTTGACTCTTAATCCAGTATAACCGCATTTTCTGCATTTTGTTGCGTTTATTGAATTTCTTGCATAACATTTCATACATATTTTGCGTGTCAATCTTCTTTCTATTGCTTCTGCGAACGGCATAAAATCACTCACTCCTTATCTTTTAAGAATATTTTAACTTTGTTGTAAAATGGTAAAAATTATAATTAAATAAAAATATTAAATATTATTGCCCGCCCTTCATCTCAGAATTAGCGCCCTTATCTTCTATTTTCTTAAAGTCCTGTGCACGTTTTTCGAGGATTTTCGGGAGTGCAGTGTATTCCATATCTTCATCAGGAAGCCTGTGTGGCTCAAATACACCCATTCTTCTCATGTAGTTGGCCATATTCAGTGCCTCATTTCTTGCATAATCAAAGGCTACATCCCTGAACATATCAACAGGACCTGCCAGTTTTCCCTCTTTCATGACAAAGCCAAGAGCCATAACTCTTGGTGGGCCATCAAATCTGGTCATCTGTGCATTATCCATTCCAACCGGCATCATAGGCCCATTAAACGATCCTCTCATCCAGCCTGATACAAGATAAGAATTGGCAAATGGCTCCAGTGCTTCACCTGAGGCAGGCAATCCTGATTGTATTCTAACTATGCCTGCAGGGTCATCTTTGCCTACATATTCTCCGGCTATGAATGATAATTTATCCGTAGTTATTACTGCAACATTTTCATCCGGTAGTTTTGTGTGAGTATTCTTTGTGTATACCCTCTTAATTACGTATTTGGACTTTGAACCGATAAATGCGAGCAAATCATATGTATCTTCAGGCAGTGATAGATAAATCTTTTTTCCGTTGTATATATCCCATACCTCAAATTTGAATCCCATATGCATATTCGGGTCAATTACAAGACCTGGTGTGTTGAACGGGTCTCCGAACATTTTATATATCGGATAATTAAATGCCCCTGGCTCGGTTTTGTCCATCATGTATACAATGAATGGTTCAGCCTTCCGTGGAGTTATTTCAAGTTCAGCAACTCCTGGCCCCATACCCTTTATATTCCCTGAAAATGCATCCTTTAATAAATCCTGCCCGGCACCATATAACCCTATTTTTTTTGCAACTTCAGTGCCTGCTTTAAATGCGTCCCAAGCAAGCTTGTGTATTTCCGGATTGTCAGCACCTCTTGTGTGCACCATGGTAATCTGTATGTCATCACCTATGTGTGATATATGGAAATCTGAAATCAATCCCTCTGAATTGTTTTTTACATAATTTTCTACTTCGTCAACTACTGGCTGGTATACAACAGTATGCCCGGGCAGGCTTCCAATATCTGCCTTAATATGTGAAATTGTTGTTTTCATACATTTCTATATCAATAATAACTATTAAATTTTATGTTAAATTTCTGTACGAATTTATCTTATTTCTATGTTTCCATATAGTTTTTAACAATGTGTCCGGATTGCTAGTAGAAACTGACAGTTATGTAAGAATATTTAAATACTATAATGTAAACTCATGATAATTTCTATACTTCCCGCGCATGGTTTATGGAAAGTGCAACCGCCGCTTCTTTTATTATGTGCGCTATGCTTCCGTGAACAAAAATATTGCCAATAGTCCCGAAATACTGGTCCCCCACCCTGATAATATTTGCAAAATTATTCGGTACAAAGGGTTTTGTCCCTCCCATTGCGTTTTCCATTGCTGTAATTCCGGATGACCTGGCAATTATAGCCGACATAGGAATAAATCCGCCATTATCCACCAGCATTGAATCACCTGCGGCATATACATCGGGATAATCCACAGATTGCAAAAATGAATTTACAACAATCCTGGAGTTCTTTGTCTTTAATTCCTGTTTCATTTCCGGGAGATTCCCTGTAAATCCTCCGGCGAATAATGTGATATCTGAATTAAACTTTTTTGTGCCGGATACCACACAATCCTTCTTAACCTCGTCAACAGGGTTTCCAAGTTCTATATTTACCCCATTCTTCTCGAGCAATTGTGTGGCATAATCTGAAAACTTTAGTGGCAAACCAGCGAGTATTCGGTTCCCAGCTTCCAGTATGGTTATACTGGCGTTCTGCATTGCTCCAGCGACCTCTACTCCCAGGTATCCTCCTCCGATTATTACTATTTTCTTTCTATTTACCAGTTGATTGCGCAGGTAAAGTGCATCCTCAAGACCGGAAAATCCATGGATATACTTGCTCCCATTTATGAAATCATATTTCTGGGAATGGCCAGTAGCTATGACAAGTTTTTCATAGGCTATATTTTTTCCATTTATATTAACAGTCTTTTCTTCCAGGTCTATCCCTGTGGCTTTTCCAGTATAATCTAGATTTCTCTTTATTCTTGGAAAATCCACGCTTTTTCCGCGCAGCGTATCTATGATTCTCGGAGCCATGATCATAAAAGGATTCTCATCCATAAGTTTTGATTTTCTGTTTCTCAACTTCGCAGAAATGCCTGCAATACCGCCGCCTATAACAATAATTTTGCCAGCCATGAATTCCAGTATGTTATCTCCAATAATATTATTAATTTTTGCAGTTAGAACGGAATTGAATTTTAGATGCAATTTCAGAGATACATGCCAGAATTCAGAACAGGGTAAATATTATGATACCGTACATTATTTAATTCCATTTTATTGCATCTCATATTATTCTGTTACCGGGTCATTACGGGGTTCTGGCAAAATAACCAGAGGCAATGAACACTATAAAGACAGACCGTGCTAATGAATCATAGATGATTTTTAAATATTAGAAAATGATTAGTGAATATGGATGAAAACGATTTAAACGAACTTAAATACATTTTTTCTTACCTTGTGGATTCGTTTTCATATGAGGTTGAAAGGGATAAAAAATCAGGCGAAATAGAAAATATGACCAGAATGCTTGAGAATGACAAAAAAGCTATAGATAAAATGAAGAAAGGCATGAGAGAAAACATGGATGAATTTGTTGTAATCTACAATGATTTTAAAGTAAATGAAGAAAAAATTATGGATTATATCAGTTCAGTCACTGATCAGTATTATACAAAACATTCCCAGGACATACTTTCAACAATTTCACAATTACAGCATGAAACTGAGAATTACATTGAAAATGGCGTAAAGGCAATGAACCAGTTTTTTTCACTGAATCCACTGACTATACTGAACTCATCCATAGAAATATCGGCAGGCAAAGATGCATTTGATATAAGGCAATCTATACAGTCCAGTTATGGGATAAGCTATATATTTAGCCTGGAACCGGCACTCAGCCAGTTTATGAAAAACCCATATTTTTCATCACTCTATACAGGAATCAAAATTCCAGTATTAATTGCTGGCGATGGCAGTGTAAATTATGAAAACCTGGATAGCTATAAACTTTCAGGTGCAAAATTATCCGAGAATATTCTTGACTGCAGTTTTTATAATGAAACCTCAGGGAATTTTATCGACTTCAAATACAAAATCAGTGGCCCCGATATAGAAATTGTTTTTGCCAACAATGGCGAGAAGGTTAAAATAACGGATAACCCTGATTTTATGTCCCATATGGATGTAAAGATCATGGATGATGCACTTGGCAAGCTCGCAAATGAAATTACCGGATTAACTGGGAAAGATAGGCATCTTGTATCCCTGAAGATTGATGGGGAAGAAATACTTACCACCATGTCATTTGAAAAAATATTTTTTAGAATAATTAAATCAGATTACATTAAATCACTTGTAAAGGAATTGCCCGAAAACTGTGAAAACTGTGAAAATCCCGATAGCATTTCAAAGGAACTTATAAGGCACAGGATACACATAATAGGGAAAGATGAAGATTATATACTTTCAACTCTTTTTGGATGATTTTCTGAATAGATGTGTAAAATCAGGGTTGTAAAGATATGATTTCTTATCGGAGTTATATGATATATTACCACCTACCATTATAAGCGCCTGCCTGTTTATCCTGTTTTCAAATAATGAATGCTCAAGCCCGTTAATCGTTGTTTCTATTATCTTCTGGTCAGGCCATGATACCCTGTATGCTATTACTGCCCTATCATCACCTTTGTAGCCTCCCTTAATTAGCTTCTCCGTTACTGCCCTAGCATTGGATGCACTGAGAAAAATTGCCAGTGCAGTTTTGTGTGAAGCAAGAATATCAAGTTCCTCATTTTCAAAATGTTCTGTTCTCCTGGGCACCCTTGTTAGAATTACCGACTGGGTGGTACCCGGCGATGTTAATTCCATGCCCATGCTTGCCGCAGCCGCGAATACAGAACTTATGCCCGGAATAATTTCATATTCCATTCCATTGCTGTTAAAAAACTGAATCTCATCATTAATTGCACCGTATATTGAAGGGTCCCCGCTGTGTAACCTTGTTATATCAAGGCCCTCGTCGTAATATTTTTTAACAAGCATGTTTATCTGTTCTATGTTGAGCGTAGACGTCTTTACAATTTCCTTTGCCCTGCTCTCACTGAAAGTTTCAGGGCTTACAAGGGAGTCAGCATAAATTATTACATCGGTCGAATCTATAATTTTCTTTGCCTTTACCGTTAAAAGCTCGGGGTCTCCGGGCCCTGCACCAACTATGTGTATCGTTTTATCACCACTATTGTCATATAATCCTTTATATCATCAATGTTATTATAAATTATTTCCTTTTCAGTTGAAACATAGCTCATAATATAATAATTGGTGAGCTGATTTTTTTTAATGATTTCCTTTATAATTTCTCTTGCCCTTATTGCCTTAAATATTACTACATTTCCATAGGACATAATTTTTTCTTCCATATAGCTATAATCCTTTACTGCCGGGAGCACCAGGAGCGGTTCATCCTTGGTAGCTAAAATAATCTTCATTGCAGCTGATATGCCATTCATGGAGCTGATTCCTGGAATGACATCAAATTCAATATCAATATATGGCATTATGTCAAGGAATGTGCTATAAAGCATCGGTTCTCCCTCAACAGCGTATACAGATTTAAGATTATCCCTGCTTGCTTTCATTATCATACCTGCGTATTCCCTGCTCAATGCGGATATTTTTTCGCTTCCAATTGGAAATTCTAATTCCCTCATGCGATTACTATTGACGCCCAGGGACTTCAGGATATTCTCTGCAGAGTTTAACGATGTTTTCGGATAAAATACAATATCTGCGTCCATTATGGCTTTATAGCCCTTCATGGTTATAAGTTCAGGGTCACCTGGCCCGAGCCCTACAACCTTAAACAAACTCATTTTTTCACCACCTTTACAATGTAAATTTGATCAAGAGGCTCAAACCTTGTGTACACTGATACTGGCTTGAGCCTGGAGATATTTACCTGTTTCACATCAAATTGCAAGTTATTTTCTTTTATATAATTCATCATGGCATAGAAATTTTCCATTGTGGTTATATTCGCAACCATTCTGCCTCCATCTTTAAGCCGGACATAACAATACTTAACAATATTTTTAATATTTCCTGAGGAACCACCGATAAATACAGCTTCCGGGTCTGGAATTCCATCCAGTGCTTCCGGTGCCTCTCCATTTATTATGTTAATATCAGTAGAAAATTTCCTCATATTTTCATCTATGAAATTGCAGAGAGCCTTATCTTTTTCTATTGCAAAAATATTTCCATCGGGGTTTATCAGGGATGCATATATGGCAACAGATCCTGATCCGGAGCCCACATCCCACATCGTGTCTCCGTTATTTAAATCAAGTTCAGAAACAGAGATTTCACGTATCTCTTTTTTTGTAATATTATTGTTTTTTCTTAAAAGCACTCCATCATCTAGTAGTGAAATTTTGACATTGCCATCTTTAATTAAAATCATAATATTCAAATCATTGAATTCTTTGCCTATTAATTCTTTAATTTTATATTTAGAAATAGACTCATCTTTATATCCAAGCCTTTCCAGAACATATGACGAGTAATCCACCAGCCCGAAACTGGTCATGTATTCAGCTATCCTTGATGGTGTGTTATTTCCATCAGTGAATATTGCAATTTTCCTTTTATTCCTTATTTTCTGTGCGAGACCTTTTATTTCCCGCCCGTGCAAACTTATTGCCACCATATGGCTTGCATCCATCCCCAGCCTGGAAAGGGCCACCTGCAGTGAGCTTACTTCCGGGACGATATAGATATCACCGGAATCATAATGTTCCGTTATATACTTCCCGATGCCAAAAAATAAAGGGTCTCCGGATGCTACAACTGTAACTGTCTTATTGTCTGCCAGTGTATTTGCCAGATCTCCTGTAAACTGTTTCATAGAACCTATATTAAAAATCTGTGCTGGAGTTTGTGGGATTAATTCCAGATTGCGCCTGCCTGAAAATATTACCTGGCTTTCCATAATGCACTTCTCCGCCTCTGGATTTATTGGCCTTCCAGGAAAAACACCGACTATATTAATTCTTTTCATCCCCGTCACCAAAATACGACATAACTTTGCTGTACAACCCTTCATATGGATATTCAATCCTTATTACTCCAGCTCCATCCTTTACCTCTATTCCTTCCGGCAAAGTATCTGATTGCCCACCTATTATTACAAGATCAGATTTTTTAACATAATCATCTATATAGCTTCCCATTTCCAGAGGCTTTACCTTCACAGCCTGCAATTCCTTTTCTTTCCCGGAACCTATCCATATATAATCATTTCCAGATTCTGAAATATCAGTGGTATCAAATATTCCGTAACTTTGAAGCAATGCTTTCCCGGTTGAATCTGTTGCAATTTTTCCCAGCCATCTCAAATCAAATCCACTGGAGCGGAGTATATCCATTAACATATCCGTGTAACAGCCATAAAATGCAATATTTTTCCTATAAAGCTGCGCAGTTTGCATATTGCCCGGAAATACATCTGCGCAGCGTATCTTGAATACAGTAATCCCTTCATTTTCCAGATCATCTGTATCCGGGGCATACAGATCATAGAAGAGTGTTACAATTTTCCCTGAATAAATTCTATGCTCTGATCTGGAGAACTCTTTATGGTATTGTACAACATCACCTATAACTATGAGCGAGGGTGAATCATCATATGAATAGTCTATGTCTCCAAGTTTTCCTGTATATGTCTTCTGGTAATTGTATGTTCCATTTTCTATCAGGGCTATAGGCAGGGCAGGGTCATAGCCCGATGACAGGAGCCTTGATACTATATCTCTCAGATTGTGGGCACCCATGAATATAACAAGTGTATACATTCTGCAGTTAAAGGTGCGGCAATCAGGTATATTTAAATTTTCCACACTGTTGCCCGTTGTTACAAGTACTCCATGATTTACATTTCTATGGGTCAGTGGAATTCCCGCAGATTCCGGAACCCCTGTCAGGGATGAAATGCCCGGTATAATCTCATATTCTATATTATTTCTAATCAATTCCTCTATTTCTTCTCCCCCGCGCCCGAAAACAAATGGATCGCCTCCCTTTAGCCTGGCCACGGTCCGGTATTTTAATGCTTCATTTACAATAATTTTATTTATTTCTTCCTGGGATATCCGCTTAACGTATGGTTTTTTACCCACATAGATTTTTCTGGTGCCAGGAGTGGCATAATCAAGTATTTCAGGATTTACAAGGTGGTCATATATTATGGCATCAGCATTTTTAATAATTTTAATTGCCTTAATTGTAAGCAAATCTTTGTTTCCCGGGCCACACCCTACTATATACGCTTTTCCCATCTATCAGATATTTTATTCTAATATATGTTTTTACTTATATTTTTCCGCCGGGCACAGTCTGTATAGCAATATATATGAATATTCTAATCCCTTATTCCTGCCACATTCCATCGTTCTAGATGTTAGAGAGACGCATCCATCTTTTTCATTGCTTCCATCCCAAGCTTCATAGCCTTGAGGTTTATATCGAGCATCTTCCCGCTGAACCTATCATTCAATGCCTCAATTATGCTTTTTTCATCGACTGGAAGTATCCCAAGAGAAAGCACTGCACCTATCATAACTGTATTGGCTGATCTGAATGAGCCTGCCTGGTTGCCAATATCGCCAGCATCAATTTCATAGATCTTTTTTATGCCGGGGATAAGCAATGCCATGCCGTTGACATCAGGATATTCTGCATCTTTCAGGCTAACAGATATTGGCGTTATTTTTTCCTTATTCATAATTACCCTGGCATCACTGTTAATTGTGCTTAAAATCCTCATAGTCTCAATCGGTTCAAATCCAAGCACCAGATCAAATTTTCTTCTGGGGGAAATAGGGCCGTAGGCATTACCAATCCTTACTTCTACATTAACTGACCCACCACGTTGTGAGAGACCATGTATTTCAGACATTACCACATTAAGCCCCATTTTAATTGCAGCCTCCGATATCAGTGTGCCGGCAGTGATAATCCCCTGCCCACCCACGCCTGTAATAATAATATTAAACGTCTTCATTGTGCCACCTCTATAGCTTTAAACGGGCAAACATAAGGTTCAGCACATACACCACAACCATCGCATATATTGGAATCTATTTTAATATTTCCACCTTCTATCGATATGGCAGGGCATGCAAAATTTTCCACGCAATTCATGCATTTGCCGCATTTGTCCTGGTTAACAGTATATGTGATAACTCTGTGAGTTTTCTGCATTGCTTTGTCCCTAAGGATTGCACACTCCCTGCGTGCCACAATCACAGAAAGCGTATTTTCTCTCAATGCCTTTGTTACTGCCTTTAATGTTTCCTTTATATCATAGGGGTCAACTATCTGGACATCAGCAACGCCTATGCTTCTGGCAATATTTTCAATGGATACTGGTGGCAATTCATCACCTGGCGGGCTGAAA